>DTYY01000099.1 GCA_012961645.1 Methanosarcinales archaeon
AGAAACTCTCTAAAACTGATTCAGAGGGGATATGAGTGCATTCAAAGGTAGATAAGTGGCTGAAATGGTGGTGCGTATGTCAGTTCGTAAAGCAGCAGGTCAGGAATAACAAGTTCGGTATAGCCTCTAAAAAAATCGTCTCTTAATTTCAAGGCTATATCAGTGTATTCTTCCTCCGAAAACCACTTGATTACCACCGAGGCATCCAAAACGTACATCATATCCACTCAACGCAGATCTCGCCACTTCCTAATCTCTTCTGCACCTGACCAGCTTATTGATTTGCTCCTTAATCTATCCTGAACCGAAATTGCATGCTTAATCTGGCTCTTATCTCGCAGTCTTGCGCATGTCAGTACTTCCAGTCTTCTTTCAACTATTTCCAATGTATCCATTTCATCCTTAAATCGCTGCTTTTGCATTTAATAACCTCTTGCTTTTCAATTTTGCTTTCATTTATTCGAATGTTAGTGAGTTCACACTCTTATAGTTTGTGAACTACTTCATTCGATATCAGAATGACGTCTCAAAGCTCTGTCTATATAGAAGGATCGATCACCACAATAAGCGGCATGTGCGCAACATGTGTGGACGTCTGCTTATGAATGTGTGAGATCGGAAAGTCAGCATACAGAGGGGCAGAGGTACTCTACCCGCAGCCCTACGGGCTTATCACTGCAGGTGCTGAGAAGAATTATCCGATAGACCTTTCGTACTTCAACATTATGGGTACAGCGGTTGGAGCGCACGGAGTTGCGGCAACGAGCGATGCTGCGGTATTCTCGAATGTGGATCTCGAGGTTGCGATCGGAAGCAAGAAGGATATCAAGCTAAAACTCCCGTTCATCGTCCCTGGTCTTGGCTCAACAGCGGTTGCCAAAAACAACTGGGAGGGGCTTGCAGTCGGATGCGCGATCACAGGAATTCCGCTCACCATCGGAGAGAACGTCTGTGGAATGGATCCAAGCACCGTGATCGAGGACGGAATGGTCACGCACTCTGATGATCTTGAATGGCGGGTGAAGCTGTACCAGGAATGGCAGCGGGACGGATACGCCGGCACTATTGTGCAGGCGAACGTTGAGGACACTGGTCTCGGTGTTCAGGAGTATGCGATCGAGAAACTCGGCGTTGAGATCGTTGAACTGAAATGGGGTCAGGGTGCAAAGGACATCGGAGGCGAGGTCAAGGTCAAGGATCTTGAGAAGGCGCAGATGCTCAAATCCAGAGGATACGTGGTCTTCCCAGACCCGATGGACCCTGAAGTGATCGAGGCGTTCAAGAGAGGGGTCTTCTCAGAGTTTGAGCGGCACTCACGGGTCGGGATGGTCACAGAAGACGGATTCATGGACAGGGTGCAGGAGCTTAAGGGTGCTGGAGCAAAGCACGTATTCCTGAAGACAGGAGCGTACCGACCCGCAGACCTTGCACGGGCGATCAAGTTTGCATCAAAGGCAGAGATCGATCTTCTGACTGTGGATGCGGCTGGCGGCGGCACAGGCATGAGTCCTTGGAGGATGATGAACGAATGGGGTATGCCTCAGGTCGAGATATACTCGCTGCTTTATAAATATGCGGATAGGCTTGCTGATATGGGTGAGTTCGTGCCTGATATCGCGGTGGCTGGAGGAATTATCTTTGAGGATCAGGCATACAAGGGGCTTGCGCTCGGTGCGCCTTATTTTAAGTTTATAGGGATGGCGAGAGGACCGATTGCTGCTGCGATGGTCGGAAAGACGATCGGAAATGCCGTTAAGAGCAGGGAGGTTCCTGTGTATATCTCAAGATTTGGGCGGACGATTGAGGATATCTTTGTCACATCGACTGAACTCAAGCACAGGTTTGGTTCTGAGTTTGATGCTATTGCCCCGGGTGCGATTGGGCTCTATACGTATATGCAGCGAATTGCGCAAGGGATGCGCCAGTTGATGGCTGGGAACAGGAAGTTCGGGCTGTCGTATATTACGCGGGATGATATCGCGGCGCTGACGAGGGAGACTGCCGAGATCAGCGGGATACCGTATATTATGGATGTGGATGCGGAGGAGGTTGAGGGGATACTGAATAGCTGAGGGGTTGTTTGCGGCAGGGTGCCGGAAGGTGCTTTGCCGCGGCGGGGTTTTTTTGGTGGTCGTGGGGGATGGGTTACCAACGCACTTTTAAAATTCGATACGTACAATTAAATCATGTCTACTGCTTTTGGTTTGCAAAACCAATTGGTAACCTCCCATATGGAGGTCTGGGTTTTGAGAGGGTTTTTGTGGTATGGGTTCTGATTGTTGTATATGGTGCGGCGCGAACTGGCAAGGTATTTCAACATCCCAGGAAATGGCGCGATCAAAGGTCATTGGGCCGCCACCATGTTTCCATTGCTCGGTTGGTCATGGGCTATCAGTGAATGTCGAAAAACTTCTCAAGAGGAATGTAT
>DTYY01000100.1 GCA_012961645.1 Methanosarcinales archaeon
GGAGATCATAAGAAGCGAAGATGTCATCGGTAAGGTTATCACAATCCGAAAAAGAGATAGGATAATCTATCTGAATGATGGAGTCTGGAAGGTGATTAATAACATCCTCACGCTCTTTTCTTATTCGGTTTATCATCTCAGACCAAAAAATCCATTCTTGAAGAGGATCGCAAAATTCTTCTTCCACAAAACAAGGTCGATCTTCAACCGCCTGATCCAAAAATTATCCTGATCTTGGAATTAGCGATTGTTACGAGAAGTCTGACAGACTTAACCCCTAAATGAAACGGATGAACGATATAATAGATATAAACCTTCACACCAGATACGGAATAACTGCGCGCCAGCACTCCAACCGGCGGGAAGAGATACTCCCATAAATACCTGAATCGATCCATGGTTCTATCGATCAGGAACAACTTGAGCATCGGACCCACCTGCAGAATATTCTTCTTATCCGGGAGCAGGTCACGAGAAATTGACTCAAACATCTTTCTCTCAAAGCGAGAAGGCTTCAGCCCTTCGAGAACATGTGCTGGAACATCACAGCCCAGCAGATCATCTGTGAAGCGCAAGCCATAGTACATGTAAGCCATGGTCCGGTATCTCCTTGCAGTCTCCGCCAGATAGTCCCAATCGAGATCACTCTGCCTGACAACCTCTGCAATGTCGCAGAACCAGATCAATCGATTGTAGCGGTGCCTTGGCAGATGTATACAGAGATGCAACAGCAGATCTTCAGGCGAGAGCACCAACGTATCAACATCCGTAACCTTCGCAGGCAGGGCGCGTTCCCAAAGTTCATCGATCCGAATCTTCGTATACCGATCATTTCCGGTCCTGCGCGCTATATGCCAGTGTATCTCCAGAACATGCCCCTCATTGATGACGTAATGCAGATCGCAGCCAAACTCCTCGTTGTGCGCCTCTGGAGAGATGCGTTCATCAAGGATGTAGCCGATCTCTGCCATAACCTCTTTTGCACGCTTTAGATCATCCTCTCGAACCATGATATCGACATCAGCAAACGGGCGAAGCCCGATATCCCGATAAACCGTTTCAGCAAGTGCCCCCCCTTTTAAAACGATCACATCGATCCCGGAATCGGCAAACATGCGTAACGCCTTACCCAGTTCATCATAGTGTATCATGTTCCTGGCAAGGGTGACATAGTACCGCTCACGCAGCACCGCGATGACGCGCTCTGGCACGAGACTAACATCATCGATTCGCTCCAAACTGCGATACAACAATGGGGCTACACCGTGGTACAGTGCATTCGTTGTGAGGTACTTCCAGTCCAGTCCACTGCCCAGCGCATCGTTGATGTTATGCAGACCTGCATCACCGGTTCGTGCACAGTGCAGCAAAACCAGATCCTCCTTTGACAGAAGCTGCGTGCAAGTTTGTGAACCCATCGATCCAACTTATATGGAATATCTCTTAAATAGTTGATCTTCAAGTATCAGATGAGGAATGTATGGAGTATGCCATCGAGACATTCGGTCTGACAAAGAGATTTGCCAGAACAAAAAGTTTCATCGATCTCTTGCATCCACTCAGACGAAAAGAGATAACCGCAATAGATGATGTGAACATTAAAATCAAGAAAGGGGAGCTCTTTGGAGTTCTTGGACCGAATGGTGCCGGCAAAACAACTCTCATAAAGATGCTGTGCACTTTGATTCTGCCGACGAGCGGAACTGCTTCTGTGAATGGATACGACATCATAGAAGAGGAGGATGATGTCAGGGCATCGATAGGGCTTGTTACAGGAGAGGAGCGCAGTTTTTACTGGAGACTCAGCGGGAGGCAGAATCTTGAGTTTTTTGCATCTCTTCACGGTTTTTCTTATTCTGATGCGCACAGAAAGGTAGAAGAATTACTCGGCATCGTTGATATGGTAGATAAGGCAGATGATAGATTTCACAATTATTCTACTGGCATGAAACAACGAATGGCTATCGCAAGGGGGCTTCTCAATGACCCTGATATGTTACTTATGGATGAGCCAACCAAAAGTCTGGATCCGGACGCTGCACGGCACCTGCAAGAGTTTATCAAGCAGCTTGTAAAGGATCAGAAGAAAACCGTGTTTCTCTCAACGCATCATCTGGATGAGGCGGAACACCTGTGTGACAGGATTGTGATCATAGACAGGGCAAAGGTCAGGACATGCGGGAGTTTGAGCGAGATAAAGAAGACAGGAAACGAAGTAATATACATTCTCGAAGTGCGAAGATTCTCAGATGAGATGCTGGACAGACTTTCTGGTTTGAACGGTGTGATCGATGTCTCGATGCATGCCAGATCAGATGTCTCGTCTCTTGAGATCAGGCTTTCGGATGGCGAGATCGTTCTACCACAGATCATCGAGACGATCGTTGAAGGTGGCGGCAGGATACAGGCGTGCAAGATGGATGAGATATCCCTTGATTCGGTCTTTGCACGGATAGTAGATGGAGGTGAGGATACGGGATGATCTGGCAGAAGGCATGGGTTTTTATCAAGAGAGATTTTACTCTTGCAACGAGTTATAAGTTCTCATTCTTCCTCCAGATATTCGGTATCTTCTTCTCTGTACTGACATTTTATTTCATCTCCCTGATGTTTGGAGATGCTGCGGTTCCGTACCTTGATCCGTATGGCGGCGATTATTTCTCCTTTGTCCTGATCGGCATCGCTTTTTCCAGTTATCTGTGGGCTGGGCTTGGAAGTTTCTCTGGAAGCATCAGAAACGAACAGATGATGGGCACCCTTGAAGCGATGCTTGTGACCCCGACCAGGATCTCTCTCATCATCACGGCATCCTCGCTGTGGAACTTTATATTCACATCCTTCAAGGTCCTGATCTACCTGATGATGGGCGTCTTTCTATTCGGTGTTGATATGGGGAATGCAAATCTATTTTCAACGATGATTATCCTTTTTTTAACAATTTTATGCTTTAGCAGTCTTGGAATCATCTCTGCAAGCTTCATCATGGTGCTAAAACAGGGCGATCCTGTGAACTGGGTCTTTAACACGATGTCAGGACTCCTTGGAGGTGTTTTTTATCCGATTACGGTTCTGCCTTCGTGGCTTCAGAACATTTCCCATCTCCTGCCGATTACGTACTCTCTCCGGGCGATGAGGCGTGCGCTGCTGCAGGGATATCCGTTTGGGGATTTGCTTCCGGATATACTTGCCCTGGTTCTCTTCTCTGCTGTGATGCTGCCACTAAGCATCGCAACCTTCAGATATGCAGTCTCGCGGGCGAAGATCGATGGGAGCTTGACCCAATATTAGGTTCTTCTATTGGTAGTCCTTCCGAAACCACCGAGTTCCGAATGCAATACCACCCACTATACCACTTGACCACAATCACGTAGCGAACAATCCACCAAAACCATCCCGAATCCACTCAGCTATCACAAAGACACCCATCAATCAGCAAAATGACCAGATTCCGCCAAAATTCCACCGCTTTTTCCAGAAAAAACCTATCTATCACAGAAAGCTTCCACTAACCACGAGCATGGGCATTAGCACTCTGAACGGTCAATCAGACCAGACCAGATATTGCCGAGACCGCAACTCCCTATCTTCGTTATAACGCTTTATCCGATTGTAAAATCCGAGAATAGACTGATTGCAAATTAAATCAGATCCTATACGTAAACAATCACGTATTGATTCGCAAATAGCCGATTTCAATGTGTAAAACGTGATAGAAACGATCTGTTTCAACACATTCAAACAGTTATGCATGGTGCATTGTAGATCGATAGCCTTTGAATTCCGCATCTGGTGGAAGA
>DTYY01000101.1 GCA_012961645.1 Methanosarcinales archaeon
CTCACACCCGAAGATGCTCTCAGGATTACAGGTGCTCTTATGAGTATAGGGGCATTAAATTGAGAGGTCATAACTTTTGTGTAGTTACTTACAACCTCATCTGCGGCAATTGGGTTCTTCTCCTTTTCCACCTCACTCCAATCATCTGGGAGAATATATCTCAAGAGGTTGCGTGCAACTTCTTTTACCACTTCGCCCATGGTGCAATTCTCCTTATCTTCACCATTTTCTTACTTCCTTCTGTTTTATTTGGCATATCCTCCATCTTCAAAGTCACCAAACCCCGGACTTAAGTACGGAGCCTGCACACCAGCGTTTCCGTATTCGGCTTGACTGCGCCGAAGTTCTGCATGCGACCAGCAAGTAGCAAAACCATGCGATTCTTGTGGAGTTTTCATGGGGTCCCATGCACAATGAATCATAACTTGATACCACATAAAACTAAAGCTCACTTTCGGATATCCGAAATCCTGAGCATCAGACACGAGACTCAAAATCAACAGCTTCAAAAAGAACGCCAACACCAGGACGGCATGACCACCCCCCCTCTTTTTTTGCGCTCGATCAACTTTTATGCGAACAGAACGTAGACTACCGCAGTGAAACACCGGTTCTATCGCAAATCAAGCCACCATGTTTCAATCCCGGAAAACTCAAGATAAGTACTCTGCCGTGCTATTTAACCCGTTTACCGTGCGAAGCACCGAATAAAACACCGCAACACCTGCAAAAGTCCCGCCGGTCAATGTGCCGCTCTCCCTTCCTTGCAATTGCGCAGATGGTGACGAATGACTGCGGTGTGAGAATATTCAATGTGGTCTTGTACATGACCTGCTAACAGATGCAACTGTGCAGAACAGAATATCGATCTGCGGGGTTCATGGTTGGGATTCTGGACGTGAGTCAGTGACATGCTGTTACGAACTCACAAAAAAGTTTTGAGAGAAGCCGCCATGCAGCTTGGGTATGCGTTATGATGAGTAAAACGAGTACTGCCGTAGCGATGTCAGACCCCACGGCTTGGGCCTAATTCGGTATGCAGCGGCGGCAATTCCGCTTTGCGATGACCTGCGACGTAAAAGTTTATCTCTCACCATCCCAAGTACAGATCAATGCATGAATCATTGATCGTGGAGGAGTTTGCGAACGCAGGATATCAGATCAGTCCGGATGCGGTCGCGCTGATCGATTCGTGCCCGTCGCCTGACACCGTTGTGGAACAGGTGCTGCGATCACTGGATGACTCGGTGCTTGTGGTGTGCAAGCAGCACATAAGGTTCGATGATCAGGCGATCTCTGAAAAGGAATCATCTGAGAATCCGAGAAAGAAAACGCGCCCGGTCCAGCAACCCGTTGCACCAGAAATTCCCGGAGTGAACATATTATGCGATATCAGTAACGAGTCAACCTGCGTCGGCGAATACAGCGAGTTTGTGCGGTACTTCCGGGACCGGTATGCACGGTTAAGCGGCGTAATCCGCAACAGGGTCACTGCGCGCCCGATCGAATCACTGCGAGCAGAAAGACTCAGGGATTATGGCAGCGTCTCGATCATCGGCATGGTTTCCGATATCAAGACCACTTCAAACGGCAACAAGTTAATCGAGCTTGAGGATCCAACCGGTATGTTCTCTGTGCTGGTCCGTCCGTCCGACCGCGATCTGTGGGAGATTGCAAGCGGCATCGTCCACGACGAGGTGATCGGAGTGACAGGATCGCTCACTAGGGATGGCAGGCTGATGATCGTAAGTAACATCGTGATGCCCGATATCCCGAGCCAGCACAATCAGCAACTCCTGAGCAGTGGAAACGGGGACGGGAATGGCTCAAGTGAGGGCAGCGGTGAAGGAGACCGGCACTGCCCTGCAGCCCTGATCTCGGACGTGCATGTCGGAAGCAACACATTTCTCGAGGATGCGTTCTGCGAATTCATCGACTGGCTCGGTGATGGCGATGCAGGCATTGATGGGAACGGCGCCTGCACCGGACCGGTACGATACCTGATCATCGCAGGCGACCTCGTGGATGGCGTCGGAGTGTATCCGGGTCAGGAACATGAACTGGAGATCACCGATGTGTACGATCAATACAGACGTGCAGCAAAATATCTAAGAGCCGTTCCAAAGAATGTGCGGATCATCATCGCACCCGGCAACCACGACGCGGTGAGGCTGGCAGAACCGCAGCCAGCTCTTCCTGAGAAGATCAGATCAATGTTTGGGGATAATACAGTCTTTACAGGCAATCCCGCACTCATCGAGGTCGATGGCGTGCGCATACTGATTTATCACGGGCGATCGATGGACGACCTGATCGCAACCATACCGAACATGAGTTATCAGCGTCCTGCAGAGGTCATGGTCGAGATGCTTCGACGCAGGCATATTGCACCCGCGTACGGTGGCAGAGTGTCCATAGCGCCTGAAGCAACGGATCATTTCGTGATCGACAAAATACCACACATCCTGCACTGCGGACATGTGCACACAATCGGAGTTGACCGGTACAAAGGCGTTACCGTAGTAAATGCCGGAACATGGCAGTCCCAGACCGAGTTTCAGAAGCGTGTAAACCTTGAGCCGGTGCCGGCACATGCCGCGATGATCGATCTTGCAACGCTTGGCACACGGATGGTCAGGTTTGCGTGAGACGTTTCCTGTTTCGGAGCCTGGGCTCTCGACGCCATCAAACAGCGCCCAGACACCACGCTGCAGGATGTTTTTCAGGATCGACCCGATTGCCGACTTTGCGAAAAGGCCGGGACTGCCCGGACCCCCAGATACAACTGCTGATGTGCTACTGCGATCATGTCTTTGTGTGGGTGTCCGGGATGAGTGAGATTGCAGATGTGATTTTCTCACAAGTTCTTCCAGAATCGTCTCCACCTGACACATGTACAGGTTCTTCCCGGATCATGATCAAGGCGCAAAGGTTATCTTTGGCGACCAGAGAAAGGCTATAAGGAGCATTCATGAAGATTCTGATCATCGGCGGCACAGGTGAACTCGGACAGTGGTTCACACGGTTTTTCGGGTGCCTCGGTCACGAAGTCGCGGTCCGGGGCAGAAGCGGCAGGGTCGATATTGCTCAGCGGCTCGGTGCCGTGTATGCACACGACCTGGATAGAGCGATCCGTGAGAGTGACATCGTTGTGATTTCAGTTCCTATCGATGTTACAGAGGCTACGATTGAAGAGATTGCTCCGAAAATGGTCAGTGGAAGTCTCCTTATGGATATGACCTCGATAAAGAAGATTCCGCTTGATGCGATGGAGCGTTTAGCCCCTGACGGTGTTGAGGTGATCGGCACGCATCCGATGTTTGGTCCGAGCATCCCTGACATCCGCGGGCAGACCGTGATGATCACGCCTTCGAGCAGATGCGGGCGTTGGCTTCCTGCCATCATCGATCTCTTCGAGGGTGAGGGTGCTAACGTCGAGATCGTGGATGCAAAGACGCATGACCGGGTCATGGCAGTGGTACAGGGACTGACCCATTTCGCTTACATCAGCATCGGATCAACATTCCGGAGTCTCGATTTCGAGGTTTCGGAGTCAAGAAAGTTCATGAGCCCCGTGTATGAGATTATGCTCGATTTTGTCGGGAGAATACTTGGTCAGAACCCGCATCTGTACGCAATGATCCAGACGAACAACCCGGCGGTCGCAAAGGTGCGTGAAGCATTCATCGCCGAGTGTACGCGGCTGTCAGAACTCGTGAGCAGGAATTCTACTGAGGAATTCTATGATCTGATGAAGAACGCAGCATCCCACTTCGGAGACACGGAATCTGCGCTAAAGCGGTCTGATAAGCTGATCAATGCAAAAATTGCGGAAATTGAGGAGTTGATCCGTTCGATCGGCAGTGAAAAAGCGGTGCTGCATCTGCGTTCAGGGGTGACGCACGTCGGCATCATCACAAGGGTCACTCCGAGAACCATCATCATGGATGAAGCGCGTAAGTCTGTTGAATTGAAGATAGAAAACATCAGATTGCTCAGTGATTCCGAGTTATACGACTGGAAACTTGCAAATCTGCGCAGGTTCAGGCGGGATATCTCGGTCATACTGCCTGACCGCGCAGACCCATCTGTGATCCGCGATGTGATATCAGGAGTCGATGGCGTGGTCGGTGCGGATGTTATCGACCGGTATGAGCCGAAACAGAGCGCAACATTCCGGATCGAGATTCTTGGCGATCACGATTCCAAGGAGGTCGAGAGCAGGGTCGAGGCGGTTCTTCTGGGTATCGGGTGCTTGCGGCGGGGGTGAGAATTACGTGTTCGGGAAAGCTCCGGGTAAGGGACCTGCAGACAGATGATTTTATCAAAATGGGGATCTATGCATCAATAGCCATGCCATCATGCAAACCATGAAATCAAAAACACAAGTTTCCCCACTCACACCGGTTTTCCCGCCGGACAATCGTTAATAACTATTGATACCCGTTTAAAACCATGTCAGCCATATTGATCGCAGGAACACACAGCGGCGTTGGTAAAACAACTGTCGCAATGGCGTTATTGGCTGCGTTTACACGCAGATGCACGGTTGCGCCGTTCAAGATCGGGCCCGATTACATCGATCCGAGCCACCACACCGCGATCTGCGGACGCCCGTCCCGAAATCTGGACACATTCATGATGGGCGAAGATGGTGTTTCAAAGACATTTGCGTCGGCGTCTGCAGGCGCCGATATCTGTGTGATCGAGGGCGCGATGGGGCTCTATGATGGCATGGGCGACACCGACATCGCATCCGCCGCGCACGTCGCACGGGTGCTCGATGTCCCTGTGATCCTTGTCGTCGATGTCAAGGGCATGTCCAGAAGTGCTGCCGCACTCATAAAGGGCTACCATGACTTCGATCCGCGGATCAACGTCGCCGGCGTGATTCTGAACAGGGTCGGAAGCCCTAAACACGGCGAAATGATCAGAAAAGCGATCCAGCAGGAACTGTCGGTCCCTGTTCTCGGGGAGATACCGAAATCATCGCATATAACACTTCCATCGAGGCATCTTGGGCTTTACATGGCTCATGAGGGGTATCACATGGATTATGTGCCCGCGCTAAAAGAACTTGCAGAGAATTGTATGGACCTCTCCGCGATCCGGGATATCGCAGAGCAGACCGGAGAAAGAGAGATAGTGGTTGGTGAGGATCATGCGAAGCACAATGTCGCGATCGGAATTGCCCGCGATCCCGCGTTCTGCTTCTACTACGCGGATATGATCGATTCACTGAAACGCCACGCAGACCTCGTATTCTTTAGTCCACTTGCAGACGACCTGCCCGACGTGGATGGGCTCTATTTCGGGGGCGGGTATCCTGAGTTGTATGCACAGGAACTCTCGGCGCAGAGCAGGATCAGAAAACAGATCAGGGACGCAGCGGCAGGCGGAATGCCGATCTATGGCGAGTGCGGGGGCATGATCTACCTCTGCGAGTCGCTGGTTGATCAGGAGGGGGCATCATATCCGATGGCAGGCGTGCTTCCTGGAGAGACCGAGATGACCCGCCGGCTGCAGGCGCTCGGATACACCGACGCAAGCGTATCTGAAACTCCGGTCGTGCGTGCAGGGAGAATTCGAGGACACGAGTTTCATTATTCGCGGACGCTGTGTGCCCCGGACGCCAGATTCGCGTACCTGATGAACCGGGGCAAAGGTATCAGGGACGGGATGGACGGGATGGTTGAGCATGCCACGCTCGGAAGCTATATGCATGCGCCACCAAGTTTTGACGTGACCCGGTTTGTCGAGTCGTGCAGATGACCTGGTCACTCGAATACAAAACCAAACATCCTGCGAACAAACGCGGATACGGTCTTTGTTGCAGGTGCCAATGTGTCGTTGATTACGGGTCGGGTTGCAGTTTCAATGTTCTGGGCAGCGTCGATCACAGTGACCGGTACGGTGCCAGACACAGTGGAATCTTCATATCCGTACAAATCGGTAAAACTGGCTTTAGCAGGTGGCAGTACCATTTCGCCTGTTGAGTTCATTCTTACGCGGTAAGAAAAACGCTGTGTGTCATCTTCGTCCAATGTCACTCCGTTCAGGCTTGTGATGCCACCCAGCAGGGTAACATTCTCTGGTATAATGTCGCTTACATCGACTGTGGCTTGAAGGCTGCCTGTGTTCTGTAGACGGACAGTTACCATCACCTCCTCTCCACAGATCGCTTCTGTTTGATTAACTGTCTTGGTCAGGTTGATGTGCGCAGCATATACAGTGATCTGTGATTGATTCGAAATCGATACAGCGCTATATTTTTTTCCATATAAACTCCAGTTGCCCGTCGCAACCGGGACATCATAATTTCCATAAGACAGAGGTTTCATCGAATAAGAAAATTCTTTCTTCTCTTTTGGAGTCAGATTCAGCGTCCATTCCAAGCTTGAACCGTCTAAACCATCTTCCAGCACAAAGTTTTCAGGGAGGCTATCTGTAAGCTCGATACAACTGATATCAATTAAACCGGGATTGAATATCGTAAGGTTCACAGAAGCGCAGGAAGCGATCGAATCGTTTGAATTGTTATAACTATCGAAAAGATGATCGCTATGTAGATATACCGATTCAGTCACTGTTTTTTCGATCTCAAGCATCTTCCAGCAGGGGGAAACAGTGATCGATTTCGAAGCAGAGATTGTGTGTTTTTCACCATCCCAGCTCTTACCGGTTGCTGTTGCTGAGAGTTCGAATGATTGTTTCTCCATCAGGTGAGGTATCTTAAGATATATGTCTATCGTTTCTGAGCGGTATCTTCCGATCTCATCGAAATTACGAACCAGATTACTCACGGTTCGCATACCGCCAGTTTTTATATCAAGGTTCACATCTTCGATGCTACAGGTTCCGGTGTTCTTCAAGAAGACCTCTGCATGGATCTCATTATCCTCCGGGTAATGTTCTTCTTCATCGGTTGAAATTGATAACTGGAGTTCTGGTCTGGCACGCAAACACACTTCGATACATGCTCTTGGATCATCCTCCTCGTCGCACCACGCTACCTCATAGCCGGTCACGTTTACCACGGTGACGTTGATCTCATCGTTGTAATTGATCGATTCATTCCCAGTCAGAGCATCCATTGTCACAACTGCTCCGTCATGGTATAGCTTTATGAGAACAAGACCATGATCCACATTAAAACTGCATGCTTCTACCGCAAATCCCTCTTTTACGAATTGATCATGGAGATGCAGCGTATACGTATTTGCCCGTGC
>DTYY01000102.1 GCA_012961645.1 Methanosarcinales archaeon
ATTACTCCCTATACGCGCTTCAGCATCGCGGGCAGGAATCGGCTGGCATCTCTATCGCACATGATGGCAATACACGGTCTATCAAGGGTATGGGCATCGTGCCATGGGTCTTTAAAAGAAACGATCTACTGGCGATTCCGGGCAGCGTCGGGATCGGGCATGTCAGGTACTCGACCACCGGCGGATCAGAACTTGAGAACGCACAACCCTTGACGATCAATTTCAGGGGCGGGACGATTGCGATTGCTCACAATGGAAATCTTGTCAATTCGGAAGAGTTACGCCTCGAACTGACGCGGCTGGGACACATCTTCCTCTCTGAGTCAGATACCGAGGTCATCGCACACCTGCTTGTGAAAGATCTGATGCGCAACAACGTAGTGGAGGCTGTGCGCAGACTGATGCGTCGGCTTGTCGGATCATACTCCTTTGTGATGCTGCTAAACGACATCCTCATCGCTGTAAGGGATCCGCTTGGCTTCAAGCCGCTCTGTCTTGGAAGGGTCGAATCAGAGGGTGGATCTGGCTACATCGTGGCAAGCGAGAGCGTGGCAATCGATGTGCATGATGGCGAGTTCATACGGGATGTGTGCCCGGGCGAAGCGCTGGTGATCAACGGTGACAGGATAGAGAGCCACCAGATATACCGGCAGAAGAATGCTGCCCACTGCGTCTTCGAATATGTATATTTCTCGCGCCCTGACTCCATAATCGATGGTAAACTCGTCTATGATGTCGGATTGAAGATCGGGGAGCGGCTGGCAAGCGAGCATCCGGTGGATGCGGACATGATATCGCCTGTACCTGACTCAGGCATCACCTCAGCGATCGGATACTCCAAGAAATCGAACATCGAATATATCGAAGCCCTGATGAAGAACCGTTATGTCGGGCGTACCTTCATCATGCCGTCTGATATGGTGCGGAAGAAAGCGGTTCAACTGAAATTAAACGTGATCAAGCCGAATGTAGAGGATCGGCGAGTGGTGCTGCTCGATGACAGCATCGTGCGCGGGAACACCTCGCGAAGGATCGTTGATATGGTGCGCAGAGCAGGCGCATCAGAGGTGCATGTCAGGATCGGAAGCCCGCCGATCAAAACTCCGTGCTATCTTGGCATCGATATGCCGACGCGGGAGGAGCTGATCGCATCGCAGAAGAACGTATCAGAGATAGAAACAGCGATTCATGCAGAAACGCTCGGATACCTGAGCATCGACGGTCTGGTTGATTCCATCGGGATTCCTGCAAGCGATCTATGTCTTGGCTGCCTCACAGGCATGTATCCGGTCGAGATACCGGGTGAACAGTGTGTGCGAAGACAGCTCCGGCTGGAAGAGTTTGATCTGGCTGATTAATCGGAAAAAAGAATCGTCTGAA
Source organism: Methanosarcinales archaeon (assembly GCA_012961645.1). Lineage (GTDB taxonomy): Archaea > Halobacteriota > Methanosarcinia > Methanosarcinales > Methanogasteraceae > Methanogaster_D. Next base: position 1,381 of record DTYY01000102.1, read on the forward strand.
ACCGGAAACCCCCAATGCGCCGTGGCGATGCCTGTGAGTATGGAAGATTGATAGCGGGAATTGAAGATCATCTGAAAGATGGGACGAATAACTTCAGTACACCTCATCCGGCTCAAAGACTTTCTCGCCAACAACCACGCCATCGATGCTACGATAGAAGCATGACCTGTATCCTGTGTGGCACGCCCCCCCGATCTGCTCGACCTTGAGCAGCAGATCATCACAATCACAGTCGATCAGGATTTCATGCACCTTCTGGAGATGCCCTGAACTCTCTCCCTTTTTCCAGAGCTTCTTTCGGCTTCTGCTCCAGTAATGCGCTATTTTCGTCTCCCATGTCAGTTTGAATGCTTCTTCGTTCATGTATGCACACATCAGGACCTCGTTTGTCTTCACGTCCTGTACGACCACATGCACCAGGTTGTCTGTGTATTTCGGTTGAATGACGTCAGCAGTCATGTACATACCATGAGAGCAGCAATAATTAACATCTTCGCATAGCCCAGAGTGATCAACCATGATGATTATTGGAATCGACGACACCGACTCACAAACAGAAGGCGGCTGCACAACATATCTTGCAGCAGTACTGATGGAAAAACTGCAAGAATACGGAGATTTTGTCGATTACCCACTTTTGATTCGGTTGAACCCAAACATCAAATATAAAACCCGTGGAAACGGCGCAATCGCACTCCGAATCGAGATTGAGGTGGGCAGGCTGGAGAAGGCAAAGGAGATGGTTCTGGATGAAGTAGCCGGTCAATCAAGATTATCAGATGAGAACACAAATCCTGGTGTTGTATTTCTAAATGGCACATCCGGAGATCTGAAATACGACCTAAAATCATTTTCAAGACGAGCGATACAGGATATTCTCAAGATTGAGGATGCAAAACACCTGATAAACGCACATAAGATCGATTCTTATGAATTTAAGAATGGACGCGGCCTGATCGGTGCACTCGCAGCAGCAGGCATCGCATTAAACGGCACTCCTGACCACACATTCGAGTTGATCGCATACCGGTACCTAAGTCGCGCCAGCACAGGCACGCCAAGAGACATCGATACAGCGACTGTCAGGGAAGCAGACCTGCGAACATACCCGCGAACATGGGATACCGTTGATATCGCAAATAAAAAGGTTGTTTGCGTACCCCACGGAAATGATCCCGTGTTATTCGGAATTCGCGGCGAAATGGACGGAGTTCTCGATGCGTTCAATCGCATCAAATCAGAACCAGTCGAACGTGCGGTTGTGTTCCGGACAAATCAGGGAACAGACATGCATCTCATAAGATCGACAGTGGATCAGGTAAAGGATGGATGTTCGTACATTCTGAAAGGGTTGGTATGCGATCAGCCGCGGACAATCCATGGCGGGCACGTGATCTTCAGAATAACAGACGAAACAGGAGAAACGATCGATTGTGCAGCTTTTGAGCCGACAAAGAACTTCCGTGATATCGTCAGGAGGTTGATCGCAGGCGATTCTGTTATCGTGTGCGGAAGCGCCAGCAACGGGACGATCAAACTCGAAAAGATAAAGATCGAGCATCTGGCTGCCGGATACGAGTTTGTAAATCCGGTGTGCGCATGTGGCAGACGCATGAAATCGGCTGGTGCCGGGCAGGGTTATCGTTGCAAGCGATGCGGGAACAGATCGAGCGTTCCTGATCGGGTATCAATCGAGCGAGATCTTGACACGGGCTGGTATGAGGTGCCGCCGTGCGCAAGAAGGCATATCGCAAAGCCGCTTGTGCGGTGCAGAGGTGCGGTGCACCCGAGCAGGTGATCGGGTGACCTGCCGGATCAGAATGATTGCTCAGAATAACAAATATTAATACCAGAGGCACCCAGATGTGCGTGATGAACGATATCAAGATTATGCACCCGCGCCCGAGTGCGATCGTTGCGGCGCTGTACACGCTGCGCGATCTGGACGCCGACGTCGCAATTCTGCACGGACCCCCCGGCTGCTCGTTTAAGCATGCCCGCCTCCTTGAGGAGGATGATCTGCGGGTGGTCACAACAGCAATGGACGATACCGATTTCGCTTTTGGTGGCCGCGAACTGCTCGCGTCGATGCTTGAGAAGGTGATCGATCGCTGGCACCCAAAAATCATCGGGATCGTCGGGACATGCACCAGCATGATCATAGGCGAGGACCTTCATCAGGCGATCGAGGATGTTGACACCGATATCCCGGTCATCGTGGTCGAGGTACATGCAGGATACCATGAGAACACCTACGGGGTGATCGTGACCCTTGAAGCGGCACGGGACGTCGGCATCATCGATGACGCCGAACTGAACCGGCAGAAGACCCTGCTCAAAGAGGCGACCCTGCTCGAACAGAGACATGGAGCAGCAAGCAAGGATTATCTTGAACCATCCCGTGGCGACACCAAATACCGGGTCGCAGAACAGGTTCTTGAATTATTAAAAGATGGAAAAAAATGCATAAATATATTGAATGCAAAGAAGGAGACCGCATACATGTTTGCCGACATCCCGCTTGCGATCTGCGAGGCTGCAGAGCAGATCGATTCCGGTTCTGAGATCGTCAACATCGCAAATCTGAGCACGGATATCGGTCTTCCGAGAGTGAGGGGTTATGCAGAGGATATCCTGCGCGATCTGGAGGGAGTAGGAATGGAGATTCACGAGATCATCGGCGGACTGGACGAGTATCCGGTTGCAGGGAAGCTGGCAGGTGAGATCATCGGTGAGAAATACCAGGGATTTGATTTTGCGATCATATCAGGGGTTCCGCATGCCGTTCCGATGGACGCGTTGTCAGGCATGAAGGTGATATCGGTCACCAACGGACCCAGGCAGGTGCTTCCCTTAAAGGAGATGGGGCATGACGCGGTCATCGTCGAGATTGATCTGCACCCGAAGACGCTTGGCGTCAATCATATCGTGGAATCCGAGTTTGGTGCAACGCTGCGAGAAATGAGCGGGCTCTGATCTTTCTGCACGGTCATCAGCGCACCGACCCGACGAGACGCTCCGGGTTTGTTCTGATCGCAGCCAGCGCACGACGTTCGTCCAGCCCTGAGCCCACTGCCACCTTAAGCGCCATCCCATCGGTGATCAGGTCCTCTGGTGCGTGCGTATCTGTGTTCACGATCAACTCACATCCGATTTCGCTTGCAATTCGCGCAACATGCCCGTTCGTCAGGCTGTGCCCAGCCCTTGTCGTGATTTCAAGCGATATGCCGCTTTTGCGTGCAAGTTCTGCTTCATCGTGTGTGATGATGCCGGGATGCGCCAGAATATCGATATCAGCCTGGAGCGCGGCATCATTCGTGCCCGGAGCAACCGGTTCTACTACGGTCTCGCCATGCACCACGATGATTTCCGCACCGAGCGATCTCGCCCTATCTGCGAGCGGCGCGATCTTTCCGGGCGGGACATGGGTCAGTTCCACACCGGCGAGGACCTTGATACCCCATTCATCCTCCAAAAACGAAGTTTTTCTAATTGAGTTCAGTACAAATTCGATATTTGTGAAATCAACGTGATCAGTGATCGCAATTGCTGAATAGTTGTGCATAACTGCGCGGCGTACGAGTTCGGCAGGTATCAGTTCGCCATCGCTCAATATGGAGTGAGTATGAAGATCGATCATCGTAGATACATGGATTACAAAACTTATAAGTATTGAACCTCCATATACTGATTATCGAGCAGTATATACATATATCTAACATTATGACTGGAATAAAAAGGCTGGTTCTCGACGTGCTGAAGCTCCACAATCCGACGATTATCGAGATCGCTAACGCGATTGGAAAGCTGGATGGTGTGGATGGTGTGAATATAAGTCTTTACGAGGTCGATCAGAAGACCGAGAACGTCAAAATCACTGTTGAGGGTGATAGACTCGATTTTAATCGGATCAAAAAGACGATCGAGGATTATGGTGCATCAGTCCATAGCATCGACGAGGTCGCATCTGGAAAGCGTCTTGTAGAGGAAGCGGAAACACTGCAGGAGCGTACCTGATCCTCGAATTAATCTGTGCGCCGCATCTCCTTTATCATCGAGCCGATCTCACGCAGAACGGATGATTTCGGGGCGTCGATCTTTTTGACGAGCACTCGCCCATCCCTTTTCCACCAGAACGCCGGATATGCTTTATCCTGCTCAACAACCGGATCAAGGTCGAGCGTTCTGGCGGCTTCGGCAATTTCATCGAGCGTAGGCGATTTTGGAGCGTGTCGTTTCGTAACTCTGCGCCCATTATTTCTTGACGCTGCGCTGTCGAGATAATTGGGCCAGATAACGATTCTATCGGTTCTTGGCATTATAGTCCCGCCTCCCGGATTCGAACCGGGGACATCGCGGTGTCTGCGCGGTAATGTGTGC
>DTYY01000103.1 GCA_012961645.1 Methanosarcinales archaeon
AATCGGTTGGTGGGGCTGATGCTATCGGTTTTTAGTGGAAAATCGGGGGGATTTTACGTTTCTTTGAAAGGCAAGTTCAAAACTAACATAGTTAAATAATTATAGAACCACGAGATTTACATGGAAATCCCGTGGTTGTACCTAAATAAGATCACAGCCTCACGATCGCGCTTCTCGGGCACACCTCAACGCATGTCCCGCACAGGGTGCACTTCTCCCGATCGATCACGGCAAGCCCCCTGTCAAGTTTGATTGCGCCCTCAGGACAGTTCTTCTTGCAGATACCGCATCCGATGCAGCCAAACTCGCAGATCTCTTTTACATACTTACCCTTGTCATGTGACGCGCAGACCACATACACAGGACCGTGCTCCTTTGCTATCGTGAGCACCGACTGCGGACAGATACGCACGCACGTGCCGCAGCCCTTGCAGTTGTACTTCTTGATCGCAGGCAGTCCATTCTCTCCAATCTCGATTGCGTCGAACGGGCACGCCCGCACGCAGTCTCCAAGACCGATGCAGCCGTACGAGCAGGCTTTTCTTGTTCCTGAAAGGAAAATTGCAGCTCTGCATGTCGGAGCGCCTATGTAATCGTACCTGTCCTTGCAGTTTGTGCCGCCCTGACAGAGCGTGACCGGATACATGGGTTCTGCAGCAGCAATCTCGATTCCGAGCAGTTCTCCGATGAGCTCGAACGTCTCTGCATCGCAGGAGGTGCACGCATCAGGCGTGATGTCACCTGCCACGATATGCTCAGCCGCATCAGCGCATCCAGGGTATCCGCATGCTCCGCAGTTTGCACCAGGCATCAGTTCCATCAATGCATCGACAAGCGGGTCGCTCTCGACATGAAAAGCTCTCGAAGCCCATACGAGCATTCCTGCCATCGCAAACCCGAGTGCGCCGAGCACAGCAACGGCTGGGATCAGCAGACTCATCGTTTCTGTCATAGTTTCACCACCGAAAAGTAACTGACGATGATCAGCGCAACCATCGTCGCTGCGAAGAATGCGCCGATGAATCCGCAGAAGATGTTGACATTCCGCATGATCAGTTTCTCCCGCAGAGCCGCTGTTGCAAGCATCACCCATGCGTAACCGAGACCGGCACTGAATGCATACATGATGCTTGCGCCGTAGGTGTAATTCTCCTGTATGTTCAGTAGCACCACACCAAGCACTGCACAGTTCGTTGCGATCAACGGGAGATAGATTCCAAGCGACCGGTAAAGCGGGGGACTATACCTGCGTATGATAAACTCGACAAGCTGCACGAATGAGGCGATGACGAGGATGAAACAGATCGTCCGCAGGAATACCAGATCATTTGGCTTCAACAGATAATAGAAGATGGGCCATGTAAGGATCGCTGACATCGTCATAACGAATGTCACTGCCATCGACATACCCTTCGATGTCTCTGAGTTGGTGGTAAGACCGACATACGAACAGAGTCCAAGGAACATCACGAGAAGGAAGTTCTTTGTGAACATCGCATTCACAAAGATCGGGAAGAGGTTCTCGGCCGGCATAAATCCAGGTATCACAACGTCAGTCATATCTCATGACCCTCCTTTCTGAGCTGTCTGACCCGTTTACGGTCTCCCGTAATCTTGAAGAGAAGCATCAGTGCAGCGATTGTGAGAAACGCGCCTGGTGGTGTGATCATCACGATCGCCGGCTCAACCGGTAACGATAACTCTCCGATCGGGTAGAATCCCGGGACACCCCCTTTCGCCATCAGCATCACAAACTGTATCTTGCCGGTTCCAAGCAGTTCTCTGATGCTGCCGATCAACATCAGTGCCACCGCAAAACCGATCGATATGCCGATACCATCCGCTATCGAGGGTAGTACCGGATTTCGGTTCGCATACGCTTCAGCCCTTCCGATGACGATGCAGTTTACAACGATGAGCGGCACGAAGATTCCAAGTGCTTCATACATCGGCGGTAGAAACGCCTCAAGCAGCATATCAGCCATCGTAACGAAGGTACAGATGATCAGAATGAATATCGGGATCCTGACACCTGCCGGGATCTGCTTTCGCAGGAGCGAGACGAAGATGTTTGAG
>DTYY01000104.1 GCA_012961645.1 Methanosarcinales archaeon
AAAGAGATTTTCGAAAGAGTGCTCCATTCTATCACTAGAAAATTCGACAGTGCCGTTGCAGTATTTCTCGAACTCACGGATCAGTCTGAAAGAATTGGTGAAATTCTGCACGATCCCACGATTATCTGGATTTTGCAAATTTTCCATCACCTGTGAGGCGAGGGTATCTGGAGACTCGATGAACATGCTTTTGAAGTCGCCATACTTGCAAGCATAAGTAAATCGCTTCTCTCTGATCGACACCTCTATCTGTGGCGACTTTCCAAGTTTAACGACTTCAGAAACTCCAAATTCCATTTTGAGTGCGTCTTCGCATCGGATATCCATCTTAAAATACATCGACCGTCTTCCACCTTTTGCGGGAATGCTCACACCGCGTTCGGGCGGGATTGCGACCACGCATACATTTCTGTTGGTGTCTGTATCGAAATCGCTTTTCACGATGCGAACAGGCTTTTCATCGATGTGGGCTTCGAGGATTTTGAGAGCCTGCTCGGTGTAGAGCGTGCCGTTCCATTCGGTGACCGGGCAGCCTGTGTGATTCACGATTTTCAGTAAAAACCAGTAGATATTCGGATTTTTATCTTTGATCCACCGTTTGATTCGTGGGAGCTCTCCGTATTCATCCGGTTTTTCTGCATCCCAGACAAAGTCCTTGTTACTTGGATCCCATACTGTTCGGGGTGTGGTGAACTGTTTGATTGGGGCAGTCGGGCGCGGAATTGGCCCGGATGGTGGAGCCGATGAAGTTTGCTCTGGTTCTGATGGAGGTGTGGGTTTGGTGGCGGTAGACATGGGTCGTTTCTTCTTGTGTGATGTGATTATGAAGATGAGTGCGATGAGGATGATGGCTGCGACGGCGAGGAGATATATGGGCGGTTTTGGTGATGGTGAGGAGTTTTGCACTGGAAGGACGGTTATGTTTGCGTTTGCGAAGACACTTGCCCAGTTATTATTTTCGTCACGAAGGCATGCCCACACCTTCGCCTGATTGTATGTTTTGTCGACTGGATAGACGCCCAGTTTGAAGGTAGCCCCTCCGCTGCCGGAAATTATTCTCCCTGCATCATCCGCCAGTCGATCCTTGTCTGTATCGGATTTTTCGAGACTCACAACCAGTTTCCAGCCCTCCGGTACGTTGCTCCAGCAAACCGTAACTTTCAGATCCTCGCCTCCATGAACCGGTGAAGGACGCCCGATGATGCGGACTGATGGGAATGGCGCGGGTATCGAGATCATGAAGCGCTCCCTGAAAAACTCATACGCATCGCCGCCGGGTGCATTTGGCACACCATCACTCAACTGTACCGACTCCCCACCTGTATGAAGGTACAGTGCTGACAGTTCAATCTCATCGCTCCGTCGGTGTCGTTTCTGTTTCCTGGGAAATACCCGCGATCACCTTCTCGATCCTATCGACAAAGTGTTCCGCCGCAGCCAGCACCTTATATCACCTCGCTCCACGCTCTTTGTGTCATCAAAAACCTCTTGCAGACTGAAAGACCCTCTGTCTTCTTCCGAAGTTCTCTTGTCACTCTCCGAGCCTCGGAGTGATGACATGAATATTTATAAGCGAGCTTCTATCTCATTCATATAATATAACTCCTTCTCGTACAATTTTTTTGGCGGATTCGCTCATGTTATTGAGGGAGATATACGAGTATGGACGGGATTTCAGAGTACTGAATAACAAAATCTGCCATGATGTCGTAGATATCACTCAAAATGTTCTGATCCGCATCTGTTATCGCCAGGATATCAACATCACTGTCCGCGGTCTCAATACCTTTGGCTACCGATCCAAATAACGTTATTGAAACTATTTCGTTGCCAGACCTTTTGAGGACCTCATCTGAAAATCTTTTTACGACCTCTTTTCTGTTCATGTGATCCTCCTGATCGAATTAACCGATTTCATTATCCCTGTCAAGCCAACCTCCTTGCATGTTTGAGAACGCTCTTCATGAACAGGTTATCCCGCTTCATCGCATCAAACTCGTCTCTCGTGTAAACCAGGGGTTCTATCGGCGGATCGATCAGTTCAAATATCTTTCCGATACTGTCAAAGAACCGCTCCTTAAGATCTCCAACGATGATCAGGTCGATATCGCTTCCTTCATGAACGTCTCCTCTAACAAAAGAGCCGTACAGGTAAACCTCATAGTCGAACCGTTCTTTCAGTTCTTCCGAGAATCTCTCTACCTCTTTGAGAATCTCCTCACGCTTTCCAATATCAATTCTGCATAGCTTATGCAACGTTTCCGCATCCTCCATCTCGTAGAACTCAGCAGGTGTCGACTCGCCAGCCAATCCGTTAGGGTACCTCGTTGGAATATAAAACATATCCATGTGTGTTCGGTTAAGCAATCCAGCCCTCCATTAGTCGTTCTCGTTTGATATTCGGATCACATCCTTGATTAAAATATATACCGTACAATGTTAACATATCCAGATGTGTTCCCATCGATTCGAGCACCTCCTTAAAGCAGCATGTGTGCGTTCTCTCCGAATATCCTCGCCCGATCGCTATGTCCGCAAAAGCGGTTCGCTTTTTCAGGATTGGCGTTTCTGATCAATTGAAGCACTCTTGCGCGAGCACATCAGCATTAAAATGGAAACCCAGATCAAAGACTCTATTAAATCTGGATTTGCACTATCTATCTGGTCCATGCGGTAGTAACTCTTCAATTCCTTGAACATCATCTCGGGTCTCCCATCTTACACCATACAAACTGGCAATATCCTCAGCAGACAGTCTTTCAACCGGAATATTGGTCATATAGGCATGGTATTCACCAGTTTCCTTATTTAGGGCCGCAACAACCCGAAATTGTTTGTTCACAGTGGTTTGTTTTCCTCTGTATTTCCGCCGCTTGAATTTGGGCACTGTCGAATTTTCTAGTGATAGAATGGAGCACTCTTTCGAAAATCTCTT
>DTYY01000105.1 GCA_012961645.1 Methanosarcinales archaeon
AGATCTGGAGGCGATATTCAGGGAACTGAAGATCAAGGTGCCGATGTTTGATGTGAAGGAAGTTATACCTACAAATAACAGTTGATTTCAGTCGGGTTGGATCTCGCACGATGTTGATTTAGGGGGATTTTTTGGACGAAATTTACTCAAACTTCGGATGAAAGGCGTTTTCTCTGATCAGATCGCGAAAGTGCCTCTCGGATAAACGAATTGTTTCATCGTGTCAGATGCCTGTATGCTTCATCGATCAGATCGGCAACATCAATGCCGGACTTTCTTGCGACCAGCAGTGCTACAGCATCCGGTTCGACGATGCAGAGACTCTCCTGCTCTTCATTGATCATACGTACGACATCCTGCCTGCTCTTGACCGCAGAGAGCCGTTCGACCACCTGATCAAAGATGTTCACAGTCTTCTCCTCGAATATGCTCTGGTCAGGTCTGAAATCGATCGGGACTTCCACAGAGCCCGGATCAAAGAGCGGTTCTACCAGATCATCGGTGATTTTCACGAGTTCTTTCTTCTCAGCACTCTTCAGTACCGATTCTGCCTGATCGGGCGAGAACCATTTCAGGTCGAGCGAGAGCGCAAACACGAACTCGCTGATCGGTATTACTCCTCCCTTCCTCCTGAATACGTATGCAACGACCTGCTTAAGCGTCATACCGCTCCTCGCCGCAGTTCCTCCACGATCGTGTCTGCCACGCGGCCGCACTCGGTCCTACCGTAACCCGCATCGAGATGGACTTTGAGCGTGATCAGATCACCTTCCAGATGCACCCGCACCAGATAGTCATCACCTGCAAACGCGATCCGGTTGTATTTCCCGTCAAGATAACTGTATTTCAATAATATCCTGAAATCGAGCGTGCCATCACTCTCGATTCCCTCCAGAAGCTCCTCTACGGTATCCAGAGTCAGGCGCACGAAATCGAGATTGTTCTCGATGGTGTAGACCTCGATATCGCGCTTCGCCTGAATGATATGCCCCCTCTGGTCGGGCGATTCGGTTGAGAACATCCCGTATTTGCCGTCCATTCCTGCCATTGTCCGGACCAGATACGGGAGATCCTCATAATATCTGTATTTCTGCTCGAAATGCAGCTCACGCTGCGGAAAGCGATAATACACACGTTTTCTCATATCCATGGTCACTTTCGCGTTCACATCCCACGTTTACATGTAATCACAATTACAATCGGATCAGTTCGGCATCAAAGACCCCATCAACCGCCCGGATCTCGCCAAGCAATTCATCAGAGACCTCTGAGTCGACGTTCAGGATCATGATCGATGTGTCGTCTGCTCCGGCTTCACTGACCTGCATCCCTGATATATTGATCTGCTCCCTGCCAAGAATCATGCAGCACGGACCAATGATATTTGGCTTGTTCCTGTGCCGCGAGACGATCATGTATCTCGACGGCGCAATATCGACATGGCATCCATCAATTCCAAGAATCCTTGCGTGATCTCCGGCAAGCGCGCCTGTCACCGATCTCGCCTCGCTGCCTCTGGTCAGACCGATCGTGATAGACTGTGGTTCCTCTGTTTCGATCGATTTGCTCTCCTTGATCTTGATCTTCCGTCCCTTTGCGATATCTGGTGCGTTCACATAGTTGACACTCGGACCCATCGACGGTGCAAGCACACCTTTCAGTGCGGCAAGCGTGATCATCCGCACATCGGTGTCAAATATCCTGCCCACGTATCCGATCTCGACTGCATCGAAGCTGCCAAACAGTTGAGCGCATATACCCCCGAGCGTCTCAGCGATACCAATGTAGGGCGCCACCACCGACATGACATCAGGTCTGACGGATGGCAGGTTGATCGCACTCCTGACAGACTCGCCGCGAAGCGCGGTGAGAACCTGCTTTGCGACATCGACCGCCACTGCAACCTGCGCCTCCTCGGTGGATGCACCGAGATGTGGGGTAACGATCACGCGCTCCAGTTCAAGCAGCGGACTTCCTGTTGGCGGCTCATTCACAAAGACGTCGAGCGCTGCGCCAGAGACCTTACCATCCTTGACCGCACGGACGAGCGCGTCTTCATTGATGATCCCGCCCCGTGCACAGTTAACGATCCTGACTCCCGGCTTCATAATCCCGAACTGAGAATCACTGATCATATCTCTGGTTTCGCTGGTAAGTGGCGTGTGCACCGTGATGTAGTCAGCCTGCTTTAGCACTGTTTCAAGGTCTGTAAGTTCGATTCCGAGTTCCTTTGCGCGTTGTTCTGGTATGAACGGATCATAAGCGATGATCTTCATCTCCATCCCACTCATACGTTTTGCAACCTCGATGCCGACCCTGCCAAGACCGACTATGCCGAGAACCTTCTCCCTGATCTCGCTGCCCATGAATTGCTTGCGATTCCACTGGTTTGCTTTCAACGAAGCGTTCGCCTGCGGTATATTTCTTGTCAGCGCAAACATCATCGCGATGGTGTGCTCCGCCGCAGAGATTGTGTTCCCCTCAGGCGTATTCGCAACGATGATGCCTTTTTTTGTTGCTGCAGGCACATCGATGTTATCAACACCGACTCCAGCCCTGCCGATGATCTTGAGGCGGTCTGCTGCCTCGATAATCTCCTCTGTCACCTTTGTCCCGCTTCTGATCACGAGAGCGTCGTACCCGGGTATGATGCCTGCAAGTTCCTGCGGCGCAAGACCTGTGCGCACGTCCACCTCATGCTCGGATTTAAGAATCTGCAAACCCTCTTCCGCAAGCGGATCGCTTACAAGAATTTTCAACTATGGTACCTCCGTCATGAATTTATGATGTATCTATGATCATATCACTTAAAAGCGTGTTCGATTGCCCGGTGTGTCACAGGTAGTTTTGTGGATGGTGACCAGAGCGTGGTGGAAATGATTGGTGGTGAGCGTGTTTGGATCATGAATGCGGAGACACCTGGATTTTAGCTCTGTAAATCAGACTGAACCCTGGCGTCAGAACAATTTCAGATACATCCCGATCCTCCTATCGATCGCCTGTCGATAAACATGGTTTGCTGTCGAGATGTCCTGTATCGCAAGTCCTGTCGAGTCAAAGATGGTGATCTCATCGTCATCGGTACGGCCTGGTTTTATTCCTGCGACGACCTCGCCGAGCGTGCCGTATATGTCATCGACTGTTATGATGCCCTTCTCGAGCGCTACATTGATCTCTCCGGAGTGGGTTGCCTGCGCATAATCATCGATCACGATTCTGGATCGCTTGAGTATCATTGGATCGAGCTCCTGCTTGCCTTTTGCGTCAGCGCCGATGGCGTTGATGTGCGTACCGTCCAGTATCCAATCATCTGCCACGATCGGGCTTCTGACCGGCGTTGCCGTGACCAGTATATCGCAATCACATACCTGCCGGATGCTTTCCATGATTCTGATGTCGCATCCGAGTTTCTCCATGTCGTCTCTGAACCGCTTGCAACTTGCGGCTGAGCGGCTGATGATCCTGACTGCCGTAACTTCGCGTACCTCGCAGATAGCACGCAACTGGGTTCGTGCCTGCTGCCCGGTGCCAACGATACCTACCACCGCAGCATCACGTCGTGCGAGATGATTCGCAGCAACGCCCCCTGCCGCGCCTGTCCGCATATCTGTCAGGTAGGTGCCATCCATCATCACGAGCGGGGCGCCGGTCGCAGTCGAGTTCAGCACGACGACTGCCATCACAGCCGGAAGCCCTTTCTCAGGGTTGTCCGGGTGCACATTAACGATCTTGACGCCTGCGATATCTTCCGCCTCGAGGAACGCAGGCATGGTGCGGAGATCTCCGTTGTGGCTCTGAAAGTATAGATACGATTTCGCAGGCATCTGCACCCTGCCCACGCCGTGTTCCCTGAATGCCGCCTCAACGACATCGAGTGTGCCACTCATATCGAGCAAAACCTCTATATCGTCCTTGTTTAGCCATAGTACCTTCATCATGGGTTGTTGTGGTTGCAGGGATTGATAACCGTTGTGCAATGATTATGATCTGTGTATGTTGCTGATGTTTTAGATCTGTTGTGAAGCACTGCCGATTGTGGGGTTTTTTTGGCTGGGATTTGTTAAAGTCGGGTTTTAACGAACAGATGACCCATGGAAGGTGCCCCGAGGTTAAACGGGCGTGAGATCCTTTTTGCCAATGGCATAAGCGATCAGTAACGCCATTCCAGCAGCGATTGTCAATAAACCTGAAATTTTCAATCCACTCACAAGGTCTGGTTCTATGTCTGGTAAGTACGAGCCCATCAGAAGTGCCAAACCCAATAAGAAGAATAATAATCCGGTAATTAGTTTTTTTTCAGGCCTCTCTTGCTTTTCCTCCGGCTTCCATAGTCCCCGGTCTATCAGGTCAAGCTTCTTCCTGTGTTCTAAATAAGCCACGAATGCGTAACACGCAATCGCCGCGATTATTATCAAGACCCAGTCAGTCATGCTACAGATCAATATCAAAAGCCATATTTAAAGTTAACCACTCCATACTTCTACATATCAATCGTTCATTTTCCTGCGGGACATCTATGAGCACGAAAGTGGCAAGACATGTATCCAGTAGTTCCGAAGATCGGAAGAGCACAC
>DTYY01000106.1 GCA_012961645.1 Methanosarcinales archaeon
TAAAGCTTGTGGTCATTCGGATCGTGAATATGAGGAAAGTGACGATTCGGATTCGGCAGTGCGACCTACAAATGAGGTTGTTGCCGACTGGTTTCTAAAACGTGAGTGGTTACAATTAGAGAACCAGCAGAAAGAACCAGATTGGAATGAAGAGCACACCCCGGCCATCGATCACATCCTTCATGAACTCGTCCATGGTCACGATGATTCCAGTGCCCTGATCGAATGCATGCATAAATTCCACAAGCCCTTTTGCATCAGTCGATGCTACACGCTCCCGATACTTCACCTCAACCGGAAGAACAATCATGGAATCATCATAGATAAAATCGACCTCGTACCTGTTTTTCCAGTAATACGGCTTAAAAAATACCTTTGAACCATAACCCCTCTTGATGAGATGCCATGCCACGACATTCTCTGCTGATCTCCCTTTATCCATATCGAGCGTAAGAGCCTTTCTTAACCCCTCTTCACAGAAATAGAGTTTTTTCTCCCGTTTCTCAACCGCCTTTCTTGCACGGGTGTACACATCGGCTATGGATATGAGCATGGAACTCGTTAGATAATACAGATACAGTTTCAACGTCTCTCTGTCCACACCCAGCCGCTCAGATAAACCTCTGTATGTGAATCGCTCGGTAGAGAACATTGCAATGTCCCTTGCCAGTCTTTCGAGATGCATGGCGTCCTTTACCCGAAACACACAGACGATGTCTCTGAACAGTATCAGCGAAAAGTAATCCTCAACAAGAACCCTGTGCCATCGCTCGATATCCTTGATCTTGAACCACTCAGGATAGCCGCCTACTTCGAGATAAAGATTCATGAGATACAATAAACGTTGTTTCTGCGTAATTATAGTGAAATATGCCTTCTCCAGTTCCTGAAAATCATCGATTCCTGCGCGCAACTCCTCTGGCAAGGATACTCCATTGAACTCTACGAATTCCCTGAATGTCAGCGGAAAGACGTCTATAAACCTTATTCTTCCGACAAGGCTCTCTGAGGCATCCTTGTACAGCATAGTCTTTGATGAACCCGATACGATGAATTTACATGTCGCATGGGAATCGAGATAGTATTTCAATTGGGTCTGCCACTCCTTCTGAACGTGTATCTCATCAAGGATTATGTATACATCCCCCCTGACTGGGTCTATCCCTGTGAGTTCAAAGTATGTGTTCAGGAGGTCGTGGATGGAATCGATCCTTCCATGAAGGTCATCCATGCTCACATAAACGATCTTCTGTGGATCTCTGGTTTTTAGGAGATGATCGATGTATTGATACAATATTGTCGTCTTGCCGCTCCGCCGTATTCCGGAGAGGCTTATGATCCGTTCCAAACCCTCGATCTCTTCTATTTTTTCGAGGTACTCCTCTCGGATAATACCTTTATCTACCTGCGACACATCTCTGGTCTGCCACCAGTAGTTTCTTGTTTTCAGGTAGTTGATTATGAACGTTCTGTCCATATACAAATGTAGTACGCAATATATGGATAAAGATTGCGGTCTATATTTGCACTACGTATGGATCATTTACAGGCGCCGATTTTCATGCAACCCCAATCACATTACCGGCAAGCACATCATCCTCGCTCACAGTGACCTGATGCGGCATTCCTGCTATGGTCACAGTGTACATGCCTGACGGCGCAGTATCGAACTGAGTCCCGCCAGCATCGATCGATATCAGTCCATCCGTCGAATACGGCGCGATGAGTGTGACCGTACCATCAGGAGTTGCGGTTGCTGTCTGGACATAATCAAACGTACGCCCCTGATTTGTGAGAATCGGTATGCTAAGCGTTGCAGTGCTGTTCGGCGGCGCGGTTCCTGTGATCCGCGCGCCCTTGACATACTCAAATATCTTGACATAACCCGTGTCAGCTTCAGCGATCTCTTCTGGAAGATCCTGGTGACGGTTCTCGAAGAGGTCTGGGTATAGCATGGGCTGCATGTTATACACCCATTTGTAGCCGCGTTCAGCAGTATTTCCTGCCATCGACTCGTGGACCAGTCGGTAGTGCTTCAGGCTGGCGCCATCAAAGATATGGAGCCTTCCTTCCATCGAGTTAAAGTACCTCATCGTCGGAACCAGTTCCATTCTGTCGCCTATCGGCAACCACTCCGAATATCCCCCTGTATCACCAGTCCATGTCGTGATCGCATAGAACTTGCCTGTCGCCATCTGGACATCGCTGACCACGTACCTCGTGCCGAGTGTGTCAGCGATCGCGTTTGCCTCTTCCTCGCTTGCTGCTGTGAAGAACGTGGATGCTCCAGGAGTCCGATTCTTGCCTCCGCCGATACCAGCCTGGAATGGATTGGCGTTCGGGATCCTGTGCCCTATGACCTCGATCCAGTGCCCGTAGTCCCACCATGAGAGCACGAAGTATGCGGTATCTGGATAGGGGTAGGGTTCTCCTGGCGGAGGGCGCTCATAAGGTCCGTAGTATGATAGCCCGGTTTCTGGCGTGTTGTTCCGCATCCAGTCGAGAGAGTTGTACCATGCCGAATTTGGTCCGCCGGCATATCTCGCCTGTTTGAGTGCAAGAGGGGCGGGACCCCACGGGTACACAAGAATGCCGATGATGATGATCACGAGTACAATATATCCTGCGTTTTTCACCAGAAATTGGGGGAGATCCTCTATCGTGGTATGGACGCCTTTAAATCCGGAAAATCCGAGGATTCTTGTCCCAAAATAAGCGCTTATAATCGCGACATTCACAGCATAGTAATATGCGAACCGGTTCTGACCATAGATCGAGAGAAGCATGACAACTGTCCAGATGAGGACCAGTATCTCTTCCGGCTTCCACCTCTTGACCACGTAGTAGCCGAGCAGCAGGATTCCGAATAATGATACGTAGAAGCAATTTCCGAAGTTGCCGTAGACCATGCTTTCTCTGCCGATGTTCAACTCCCCGGTGGAGCGATCAACGAGCATCGATGATGCCTCCGCGATGGTCGCACCGCCACCTGTATGTATCCCAAAGATCATGACAGGTGAGCGGACGATCGTAAGATAAAGCGTTGGCGAAATCACGCTCATGAGTGCAAGTCCAACTGCCATACCCACGATCAGCAGCACAGGATAGTAATATGGATTCAGCTCCCTGCGGTTCATCTCCTTTGATATGAGATGCATCAGTACAAATGCCGCAATCGCCACGATCGGAATGATTGCATGGAATAACGAATAATAGACTCTGGAAAATCCCATCTCAGGGTGCAACCATGGCAGCACCAGTATCAATTCCACTCCAAATGCCGTGATACCGACCATCGTCAGGTAATCGACCGATCTGCCACGAATATGCTCTGCAATATATCCAATAATCGACGCGATCACGATGATCGCACCAAAGAGCGGCGCACCGGGCCAGCAGAGTTGATATGCAGCGTACGCAACACCAGCAAGCACGGCATATCCGAGTGGATATTTGGCGGTGCGCCAGTCCTGATTCAGATTCTTAAGTGAGAGATTCTGATTACGCGCACCCATGAGCGCAAGCATGAAGAACATGATGGTTGCGGTGGATAAGAGCACCTCTGCAACATGGTGGTCTGTGAATCCGAGCAGCGATCTGGATAAGAACTGTCCGGGCAGTGTAGCGATGATCAGTGCTGCAAGAAGTCCTGTGCCACGGTTGTGCAGATGCTTGCCGATGAAGTATACAGGTATGACAACGAGCGCGCCAAGAAACGTCGGAAAATATGCGCCTATGGTATCGACCAGACGGGGCGTGGGTTGCCCAAGTCCGATGATGAGCGATAATAGCGCAATCGTATGGTCGAATAATGGACCGAAGTGGATATAGCAGCCATACGGTGGGATTGCGTGGGCATCATAGAACATGGCATGTGGATAGTTATGTAGTAGAGCATGTACCAGCCGCATGTGATACCATGGATCGTTTCCACCGAACCTGATTGTACCATCCGCGAGAAATACGCTGTCGTAAGGAATTACGGCACGGATATAGAGCGCGAGTCCGAAGATGATGAGCAGCAGTATCCCGTAAGGAGCACTGGATTTTAGTTGCTCGATTCTTGTCTGTTTGACATCGGTCAGGGGCTGAACCTCTTCAGGAGTTTTCTGGACCTCCTTTGTATACGCTGTTTTTTTACCCCTTTTTTTCCGTTCTTCTCTGTTTTTCTTTCTTCCAGCCAATGGATGCACCTCATATCAGACCGTCAATCAGTTCCTGATACATAACAGTAGTGTCATTCCATCTTCGTCTGGGAGGGTTAAATAATTTTGGTATTTTGTACTGGTCTTCGATGGCTCTTGTGATTGCACTGGCATCGCACGGGGGTACAAACACCGTGCCATCGTAATCTGCCATCGACTCGATGAGACCACCGACCTTTGATACGATTATCGGCGTCCCGAAACACATCGCAATATGCGCAATCCCGCTCTGAGATGCCCTGGTATACGGGAGCACCACCGTGTCCGCTGCAGAGAAGTACAGCGGGAGTCTGTCATCCGGGATGTATTCATCGATCAATGTGATTTTATCCTTATATCTTGATGCATTAATCTGATGCATCAATACCTGTCGCTCCTCCCATATCTCTCCCACGATCAGAAGCCTGCTATTTCCGATGATCTCATCTGGCAGTTCTTCAAATGCACTGATAAGATATGTTACTCCCTTGTATTTCCGTATCAGCCCAAATGAGAGGATAATAAATTCTTCTTTGATCGAAAGCTTCTTCTTTGCATCGATTTTATCGATTCTTGGATATTGATCATATAGCGCGTGCGGGATCACTCTGATCGTATCTGGATTGATGTGATACCGTTCTGCGACCAGTTCCTGGTCTGATGATGAATGTGTGATATAGCTATCAACATCCCGCCTTAGAAGTCGTCCAGCAGTCCTTGAATACCACCTGATCGGAAGAATACTCTCCTCGAGTGGATCGACCACCTCATGAAATTCGATGACAAGGCGCGCACCCAAAAAAAGATTCATCATCTTCACAATAAGATGCAGATGCGCCACCGATGATGTCCACCATTGCAGAATGATGACATTCGGATGCCGTTTTCTAAAGAATTTGTATGCCCTCCACCATGTCAGTGGGTTGTTATAATCCATCCCATCAAAGACTGCCGCATCCTGCGCAAACTCAGTATCTGTTACGTTCCTGCCGACATGCGCACGCCCCGGGAACAGAATCTTTGGCAGTAAGTTTCTGAAACAGACCACGGAGACATCGTTACGTGACGACAGTGCATTCGCCAGTCCGATCGTATAATAACTGATCCCGCTCGTGAATCGTTTGGATGGACCGACGATACAGATGCTTGCGCTTCGCATGGTGTCTGGATTATCTTCATGTTGGCTTAATATGTATGTATGTGAAAATTGCTGATCCGACTGTGAGATTATCGTAGCATAAAACCACTACGCGAGATGAAACTTATGAAGATACTGCTGATTCTACCACCACTGATGGTTCAAGAAAGGGAACAGTATGGTGTAACTCCACCTCTTGGACTTGCATATCTCGCCGCGGTATTGGAGAAAAACGGATACGAAGTTGGTCTGCTGGACTGTATCGTTGAGGGATATGATAACCATGTCAGGCAAGATGGATATTTTCATATTGGACTTGACTGGCATGCGATTGAAAGAAGAGTACGCATCTTTGCACCGGATGTGGTTGGTATATCCTGTATCTTTTCACTAATGTTTCCAGAAGCTCTGAAAGTAGCGGAAATAGTTAAAGGTATTGATACAAACATCAAGGTAGTCATGGGTGGCGCGCATCCATCTTCTCTCCCTTATGCGGTATTAAAGAATGAAAATGTAGATTTTATCACAATTGGTGAAAGCGAAATAACATTATTGGAACTGGTACGCTGCATAGAGCAGAACGATACTGGATTATCAGCTATCGATGGTTTGGGCTACAAGATGGATGGGGTCGCGGCGCTCAACCCCAAGACCAGGTTTATTGAGAACATAGATGAAATCCCATTTCCTGCCAGACATCTGTTGCCAATGGAAAAATATTATAAGGCGGGGGAATCGCATGGTGGCCTGAAAAGAGATAGGTATGCCAGTGTAATAACGAGCAGGGGATGCCCGGGGAACTGTATATATTGTTCAATACATACAATATGGGGAACGCGTTGGAGAGCGAGAAGTCCTGACAATGTACTTGATGAGATAGAGCATCTGGTGAATGATTATGGGGTTGAGGAGATTCATTTTGAGGACGATAATCTGACATTCGATCGCGAAAGAGCCAAAATGATATTTCATGGAATTATAGACCGCGGATTGGATATCACATGGACGACACCTAATGGATTGGCGGTCTGGACATTGGACGAAGAAATATTAAAACTGATGAAGATTTCGGGTTGTTATCAGATCAACCTCGGAATCGAGTCTGGCAACGAAGAAGTTCTAAGGAAAGTGATACGGAAGCCATTCAAGCTTGAAAAAGTCCGAGAGATCGTTAAAAAAATAGGGGAACTGGGTATATGGTCGCATGGTTTTTTCATACTGGGGATGCCAGGGGAGACCAAACAAACAATTATGGATACGATCGACTTTGCCACCAATCTCAATTTAGATAGTGCAAGTTTCTTTGTAGCCACACCATATCCCGGCACAAAACTGTGTGATATCTGTAAAGA
>DTYY01000107.1 GCA_012961645.1 Methanosarcinales archaeon
ATATGTCCCAGTTCGCCTTCACTGTGGCAAGCGACATATATCCGACGTTGATTCTTGGAACTTCGACATCAGGCAAGCGCATGGCGATGATGAATGATAATACCACGAGAACAGAACTTGAAATGAATATCAGGTCGTAGTTTCCGATGAGTCCGGCTACAAAGAACCCTGTAGCCCATCCGAGTGCGCCAAACGAACTGAACTTGCCGATGCTACGTTTCATCCCGTAGACATGCATGATCAATGCTGCCGGGTACATGCCTATGCAGATTCCAAGAAATCCACGTGCCAGCCCGAGAGCAAGTGGGTCGTCCGCGAATACCTGTAGAAAGTAGGCGAGCGAAGAAAGTGCAAGCCCTGCCAGTAGCAATTTTTTGATGTTCCATGCATCTGCAGCCTTGCTGAACATGTAAGAGGAAATAAACAGGCAAAGACCATATACACCAACGATAACGCCTATCTGTATACGATTGGCTCCGATATCCTTCGCAATGACCGGAATAAGCATCATCGATATCATCATCGATGCGTTGGTGAAGAACTGAATTGAACTTAGTTTCATGTCTGATCGGTGGTCATATTATCTCTTTACATGCTCCTAAATGTTCGTGGGAGGTATTTGCTCGATGGAGCCCGGGTAGTTGCAAAAGACGGTTTGAAGGCTTTAATCGCCCATGATTTCACAGGGTCGTCTTGGCTGCACGACCATTCTCAGGGCAGGTCTCCTTTGCCGTTTTGGAAAGACTATTATATCATAAACCATTATGTGAAGACATGGAACCTCAAGCTATACAGATAGTTTCTCCAACCGACCATGGACTCGAGCGGGCCAAGGTCTTGGCATCGCCTTACGAATTCACGATGGCGACCCGCGCCAAATGGGAGATGATCGTCGCAGACGAAGACATGACGATAGTGAAGAGCGCGGTTGAGGAGATCAAGATCAGGAAGATTGAACTGCAGAAAGATTTACTCGCCATCTTATGTGCATTCACCCCTCACCCGCTCGTATCGGTTGTGCGCGTCGGATCAGGCGTCGGTGTTGCGCCTGTTGAGAGCGACCGGTGCATCGAGGTCGCATACATCGTCGGGCAGGAGACCGGCGAGATTGAGAAGGATGACCTTCTGGGGGTGTTGAATATTCTTCCGATCATGTTCACACGCGAGGCAAGAGCGCCTGTCCGGATCAGGGAATGAAATGGCAGATCCCTCCGCGATCGTTTATAAGTTACTGGACTCGGAGAGTCCGGTAACAAACCTTCGTGCATGGTTGTTCGATGCTGGTTTTGTCAGTTCCGAAGAGGAATATCGGGTTTTATTTCATGAAATAACCGTCAGGCTTGCAAAAGAGCAAATTTCACTTCAATTGTTTGCATCAGGGGATAAACAGGTCATCCAGGACATCGAAGCGCTCGATACCCTGAACGATATCTCAAACCTACTTTCAGAGCGACTGTTTGAATGGTATTCCTTTTACCATGGATCGATCCCAGAGTCGGGGGAACTTGCCAGAGATATCATGGAAGATCGTCAGGACGAGATACCTGATGCCATGCGCAGCCTTGCAAAGAATTTAGCAGATCTCAGCGAGAGTAGAAAATTGCTTGTTGCACATATTCAGGATCAGATGACCCGCGTTTCCCCAAACCTCACGAATCTTGCAGGTGCTCTGCTTGCCGCAAGACTGCTTGCCATCGCAGGCGGGCTTGATAAACTCTGCAGGATGCCGGCAAGCCGTTTGCAGGTGCTTGGCGCGAACCGGGCGATGTTTCGCCACCTGCGCGGGGCATCCCCGCCAAAGCATGGCATCATCTTCCGCCACCCCCTTGTTCACGCGTCCCCTCGCCACCTGCGCGGCAGGATCGCACGCACACTTGCCTCAAAACTGGCGATCGCCGCACGGATCGACTATTACAGCGATGAGGTTGAGGTGCGAGAGGAGCTTAGCCAGAGTCTGAACGCTCGAATCGAGGAGATCAAGCAGAAACAGTGACCTTCGGAAAAGAGAGATGCTGTCCCGCAATCCAGCGTAGCATGGACCCAAACCGCGAGCATCTGGTCATCCCTCACCTCTTCGAACCGGTGAGTTCCCCGCGCAGTGCGATCGATGCGGTGCTCAGGAATTCGGATTGCTTGTCTTCATCAAGGTTTCCGATTCTGGAACGGATCGCATTCTCATAATGTCGGATCACAGTCTCGTTATCGATCGATTCATTTGAGGAAAGTTCCAGAGCAAGCAGATCAAGGGTTGAGAGATAGATTCTCGGTCCGAGATGGACTCCGAGTTTCCGCATTGCCCGTGTGGTGCTTACGAGTGGAGAGAACAGTTTTTTGAGGAGTGATGCAAGGTTTTTGTAGTAATAATCTGCGTGCTGGGCTATGATCCTGAGTTCAGCCTCTCTGTCCGGATAATTGACCACGATCCTTGCATTGAACCGGTCCAGAATGTGCTGCGGCACATCGGTGATGCCAGAGATGTCGTACGGGTTCATCGTCGCAATCACGTTTGCGCGGAGCGGTTTGGTGAGTGGGGTCTTCGGGAACGATACCTGCCACTCTGCCATGATCTCGGTGAATATGATCAGTGTGTACTCGCTGAACCGGTTCAACTCGTCTGCATATACGATTCCTGGCATACTGCTGCCGTGCGCACGAAACAGGGGTCCGGCGAGGATGTCCGTCTCACCTTCCCGGTACTTTCCGATGTCAAGGTCACCGATCAGGTCACTCGGGAGCGCGTCTTGGCTGCCGGTCACCCTGACATACGCAACATCCCCCACATCAGCTCTCAGCGAAGCGACCATCTGGTTCACGGCAAGCGTCTTTGCTGTGCCAGGCGGTCCCTCTATCAGCAGATTGAATCGGAGACCGAGTTTGATCGCCTCTGCAAATAGGCGCAGGTAATGCTTCATCTCATCCTGCCCGAATACCACGAGTTCAGTCATGTATGCTTCAATGTGAGGGCAGATCGCCAAAAGGATTTGCATGAAACAGGGCGGTTATCTAACCCAAGCAGCCCTGCAAAAGTCGGCGATGAACGGGGCGCAAAGGGCGGGCCAGCCATTAAAGCCATGCCGACATGCATCAGAAAACCAGAGCAGTGACTGAAAAGATAAAGTCTCTCCAATAGATGCATAAATCGCATGAGCAATGGTTTTGCGTGAAAAACCTAAAAGGTTGCCTGGAGCTTCTATGACCTGGCAATCCCGGACGGACCTTCGAGACTGAGCATGAGGAGAAGATAGTCCTTGATCTGCCGCGTTATCAGAAAATTGTTCCTGACATGTTCTCTTCCGTTCTCGCCGAGTCTCTGTGCAAGCTTCGGATTCCTTAGCAGTCCGATGATCCTGTGTGCAGCCTCTTCAACCGAATCCACGAGATATCCTGTGACCCCGTCAAGTACCTGTAGCGGGATTCCGCCGGTTGCGCTGCCGATCACAGGCTTTCCCTTCCAGAGTCCCTCTGAAACCACCAGTCCGAACCCTTCTTTCACTGATTTCTGCATGATTACGTCAGATGCTCGCTGGAATGCGTTGATCTCGATCTCTGTGAACGGCGGAGACCCGATCAGTACGTTAATGTCCTCGTCACCATCTACTTTCTCCATAATTTCTTGATAGACCCCCATTCCTTCAGGATCGTCCGATGCAACCCCGCCGGCGAGTATCAACTGGCAATCGATCTGTTTCTTCGCCATTTTGTACGCATCTATGGTTTCTGGTAGGTTTTTTAGTCGATCGAACCTTGATATCTGAGTTATAGTCGGTTTATCGGTGCTGATCCCATATCTATCAAGTACCGCATCGATCTCGCTCTGCAAAAGTTCAACGTTCTTATCACTCAACGGATCAATTGACGGCGGCACAAGAAATCGTTTATTCCCAAGATCTGGTCTCGCAAAGAGCGGAGTTGAGAATACCGACGCATCGTATCCTGAAATAAAGCCTCGAAGAAAGTTCCAGACATAAATATCAGGATCAGAGACATCGATGTGGCATCGCCATATCCAGTTTCCGTTCTCCTTTGCGCGAATCATGGCTGCCGGCTGGGGATCGTGCATAAAGACAAAATCGCCATCGACATCCATCTCATCAGCATTGATCTCGTTCCAGTGCAGATATGTCTCGAACATATCCGTCTTCAGATTCAGTTCATTGATCTGGCTTTCGAGTCCGCCCGATGTATCTGGCTGCTCATAGGTGCGGACATCAGTGGCGTCACAGATACTGCCGTGGAGCGCGTTGTGAAAGCTCTTCGTGACAGAAAAGAACATCTCATCGCCTCTTATAACATCCCACTCAGTTTCAATCCCCAGTCCATTGAACAATGGAACCAGACTGGATAAAATCTCTGCAACACCGCCGCCAGTGTATGTGGCGTTGACGTGCTGGACCTTGCCCGTGATATTCTCTGAGAGCAGTTCCAGATATTCAAGAGGACGTCTTCCAATGACCTCCTCGTAATCCCAGATTGATCGTTTATCGTTCATAGAAACCTCCGAAACGACTTTCTGTGACCCCGAAGGTTTTGATCAGCGACCCTTCTGGTGTCCATACCTGCAAACATCCGGGGGCGTGTATTATGGTATATGTTATTAAGTCTTTTCATCGTCTCTCCTCGCACTGTTTTTGTTTTGGTGGTGCAAATCTCGGGTCATTCTGATAGAGATTGCATCCGCCATGGTGATATACAAACAACTTCATCTCATATAAAACTATCTATTCATCATTAGAATCAAAAAATTTATAGCAAATTGTTACAAACGTATGGAGAGGGGTATATTCAAGCTGTTCCCCCGGGTTTGCCAATTCGCTTAATACCATCGCCGCATAAAAACACCATGATGAAGATCGTAGGCGTTGGCGCAGGCAGAAATCTGCTGACAGCAGAGGCAATTGATGCAATCGAGAATGCATCCGTGATCTACGGGTCAAAACGTGCGATTGAGCTGGTAAGCGACCATATCCAGAGCGTTTGCCAAGAGATCGAGGATTATTCCAGAATATCGGAACTGCCTGACGATGCCGTGGTGCTGTCAACCGGCGATCCCATGATATCAGGTCTCGGTCGGTTCGCAAAACCGGGCGACACAGTCATTCCAGGCATATCCTCGCTGCAGGTTGCGTGTGCAAGGCTTGGCATCGAGCAGACAGAGATTGCGGCGATCGCAGCGCACGCACGCGACATTGACCGTGCCAGACAGACGATCCTTCGCGAACTGAAACTCGGCAAAACTGTGTTCATTCTTCCTGACGCGCGGTTCGATCTGCATGAAATCTCCGAATTCCTTCTGGATCATGGATTTTCGATCCCTGTTGCGGTATGTGAGCAACTGGCATACCCTGACGAGCGCATTGTGGTTGGCACGACCAGAAATCCTCCTGGAACCAAATCAGATCTCTTCTCGGTCATGATCGGAAGTGCAATCTCAAATGACGATCTTAGAACAGTTATCGGGGTTCTTGGACCGGAAGGGACATTCAGTGAGCAGGCAGCAATGAGATGGATCGGATATCTGTCAGCAGAGCTGAGATACTTCGATGATATCGATGAGATCATATCTTCTGTTGGAACAACCATCGATTTTGGCGTTGTCCCGATTGAAAACTCGCTTGAAGGCTCAATCGGACAAACGCTTGATGCGCTGCTGAAATATCCCGTAACCATCGTCGGAGAGATCATCCTGCCGATACAACACTGTCTGCTCTTGAAGAGCGGCGTCATTCACACGATCATGTCGCACCCGCAGGCTATCGCACAGTGCAGGCACTTTCTTGAGGCAAATTACAGAAATGCAGACATTCAGGTGACCGCGAGTACCGCACACGCCGCAAAACTTGCATCTGCTCAGGAGGGGGTTGCAGCGATCGCTCCTGCCGAAACTGCCGCAAAATACGGGCTTGAGATCGTCTCTGAGAACATACAGAACGTAAATGAGAATTACACAAGATTTATCGTGCTTGGAACCGATACAGACATAACGGCTCCGAGCGGACATGATAAGACTTCCATCATCGTGGATCTGCGCAAAGACCGACCCGGCGCTCTCTATGAACTGCTCGGCGAGTTCGCATCACGGGATATCAACCTGACAAAGATCGAGTCACGCCCGACCAAGAAGGCTCTCGGAGATTATCTCTTTTACATCGATTTTCAGGGGCATATCCATGACGACCTGATCTTTGATGCCATGCGATCGATCGAGGGAATGGTTGCGATGCTCAGGGTGCTGGGATCGTACCGTATTGGGTAGATGATAGCACCGGACCTCAGAGCAACGTCCCTTAATCTCATTGCAGCCCTTATTTCTGGATGGTGCCGGTGAAAGGTTATGTGGGTGGATGAAGATTGTATGAACGATCAAAAATGGCAGAACGGCTGAGTGCTGATGCGAACTGGTGGCAATCCCGGGAGATGCGACCGCATCTGATCAAATCCATCTCCCGATTCAACGAAGCAAGGGTTTACAGTGAGAAGAATGCTGAAATTGAGGCTTGCGAAACGATATTTGAGGGATTGGACGAACTGCGGGCAGGAGTGGAGGCGTATCAGAACCGGGAGGATGGGGACCTGGAAACACTGCTCGACGATCTGGTGGCACACGGCGATCAGATTGATCTGCCGTTTTTGTGGGGATTGATAGAACGGTTATTTGGTCATCCTGCGAATCGGCTGGCAATTTACGGTACATTGAAACGAGGCGGGCATAATCACAGAATCATTGAGCATATTGCTGGAGAATGGATGGAAGGGTTCGTATGCGGGCGCATTGAAGAATATTATGGATTTCCGTTCTTTGTCTGGGATGAGGGAGGGGATAAGTTCCCGGTCGAAGTGTTGAGTTCTTCTGAATTGTGCGAATCATGGGAGAGAATCGATCGGTTCGAAGGGATCTGGTACCACAGAAATCTGATACCGGTGAATGATTCCGCTGATAATATCCTTTTCATCGCCAATATCTATTGTAAATCCGGTATGATGTACAATCCGGGTTTATTGCAATGAAGAGGGTGAGAATTGGAACTCGTATATTGTGACCGGAAAGACCTTGGAAGGGGTCAATACATCGTACCCCATTTCATTTGCCAAATAAAGGCTCAATACATCGTACACCCTTTTGATATGCACTCCGTTCAACGCATCCTCTGTGATGCGTTATGGAT
>DTYY01000108.1 GCA_012961645.1 Methanosarcinales archaeon
GTTGTGTGTTGTGACCGGAAGGGGCTAAGATCGTATACTTAAGCAAGAATTTCAGTTTCTCTGTTGGGCTCCCTTCACGAGGGAAATCTCGTTCAGTGACTTGCCAGGGTGTGACATTGGGTACATATTTCCCCATCTTTCCGAACCTCCTTTCATCTTTACGTTCGATTACGCCTAACGCCTTAACTGTATCCGAAGTCCTGCCGGCAGGCTGGATCCGGGCGAAGCGCCGCAGAAACGACTCCAGATACGCTTTTAGTTATTCTGATATCGATGAAGGGGGTATTCATCGTTAATATCACTTTTTACATCCAACGACGCTCTTATCTGTTTTTTATCTATTCTTTCCTAAATAGTTTCTCTGCCGGGCAGCCGATCTCTCTTTGTTTGCAATATTTACATGCGAATCTTCCTCTTATAACTGCATTACCACCAAGGTAGAGAATGACAACAACTGCCAGCATTGCCACGAGAAGCCAGCTAAAATCCCTTACTAAAAGTATAATTCCACCGATGATGGGAAAGATAACGACCATAAAATCTGGCAGTAACGAAGACCAAGAGAGCTCCCTCTCAACAAATCGTTGAGGATCTCCTTTTTTAAACAATATGGAGCACAGCATGCCTTTGCCAAACCCGCAGACTTTACCATAATAGTAACAGTCCACACAACTCCCTCTAAGTACCTTAAGTTCGATCCAGAGACAATAAAGCAGGTAAAGAACCGCGAATATGATCCCGAATCCCGCCAGGATATAGGCTCCAGTTGCATAGATCGATATTGTAACGAGATTGGATAAGAGAACTATCCATGCAGGGAATTTTTCATACGTTTTTGTCGCTTTCATGTTTCATTACCTGGTTATTTTTATATATTTATTAAAAAAATAAAATCAAAAATTGTATCATCCCGCATCATACAATCGCCTTCCAATTCCTGAGCAGTACAATCAAGCCATATATGCCGACACCAAGGAGGGTTAAATCAATATAAAAGCCGAATCTGAGGGGTGCGCCAATACCAGCGAAGAACGCCCACCACAGAAGCGGGATTGCGAGCAGAGTAAGCATCAGCCGGTCCACTTTCGGCTTTTGGGTTAACAGCGTTCCGGAAAGGAGTGCTATGGCAAAGATGGTCGCTGGACATGGTGCAACCGGAAGTACCGTTTCAGGATAAGGGTGACCGGTAAGCCATGCTGTTAGGGTATACAGACCAAGCGCCCAGATGATCAACGATAGTGTAACATACCGTTTCCATCCCGCCTCAGGAAAACCGATTGTGATCTTATTTCGGAATACATCTACAGCAAATAAAACTCCTGCAATAAGCATCGGTATCCCGCCCGGGACAGCCGAACTTTTCATATACAAAAAGAAAAATACAGCGCCATTCCAGATGAAAATAATCGCCAGACACGCCTTAATAAGAGCGTTTGTCTTATCGCCTGGCTTATTAATCAAAAGATGCGTGCAGATGATCAGTGCAAGCCAGAACAGTATCAGTACTGGAAGCCACGTATTGTTATATGCTCCGAAAGTCCCATGCCATGTTTCTGCGGTTGACATTGTCACCTCCTGACTTTTTGATAGATGAGAGCATATATAACTTTTGACTGTTTTAGTGGTTACGAAACCCCATACTTCCAAACGTGAAAACCATATAAAAGACGGTTTTACATAACTCCAAATGATCTTTTCTTTTCAATTCAGCAATATTTTGATATGGTTTGTCCTGTTCTTGATTATTTATATATAAGAGCCGTTTTTATACAGTATCTACATGACAATTTCCGTTCGGAACTACACCTTTCGGAAGTACTGTGTTTGGTCGTAGTTCACGGTTTCACACAGCGTTTCCAGTGTTCGTTAAGCTTGCGCCTGCAGATCCGGGGCGGACATCGTGAGCCACAAACCTAACGACTCCCTGCTCAGCCAGCGCACCTGCCAGTCTGGCAAGTACTGCAACGAAGATCGCTACCTTGAATGCAGTAAATCAGGATATCGACCCTGCCACCAACCCTTGCGCTACGGCTTCAGGGAAGAGGTCAGGAATTGCCCATGCCAGAGAGCAGTTTCACCAGTAAGAGCACGATCACAACATACGCTACAACAAGCACCAGAATGCCAGGGGATTGCGATTGAACATGTTTTGTTCATTGGTTCAAGCCTCATTTCTTATGTGTTCTGCTCAAGTGATATGTTCTGAAGTGCCGGCGAAGCAAACCTTGGGCGAAGCGCCGCAGACACCATAGCCAGATGCGCTTTTCAGTTATATGCAAGCCGTCCAGTCATAACACACTTCCCAGGAAAAACATTGTTGCAACAGTGGTCTTTACGATTGGACAGATCTTTATCGGCACAATCGATGTTCTTGCTCCTGTAAATAGACTCAATCCTGCCATAACAACAAGCATCACGGCCGATATTCTATATACAATGAGGGAAACAGGGTTTTGGGACCCTCCCAAAAAGGTGATGAACAGTACGAGCAAACCTATAAAGCAGAGTGTTAGACCTTCTGCAATCCATTCCATTGTTATAATTCGCTTGTTATCCTCTGATATTGGCTCAAAACCAGTAACTATAGATTTGGTTGGGAGAATGTGGGCTATTCCCCACAGAGTGATTACTACAGAGCCAATGTATAGCATTATGTCATTTGTCATATTTATTCTCTCCTAATTATTTCAGGCGATGGTGTGCAACGATTTGCAGGTATGCGAAGTTTCTGCCGAAGGGCGAAACGTCCCGAGGGGCAGAGGCGTTAGCCCGGCAAGCGTATATTCTGTGTCAGTCGGGGGTTTTTCATATCATCATTTGTTCTTTCAATGGTGAAAAAGCCGATGCCATCACCACACACCAGGCAGCAGGCGATAGCGCACCCCTGCGGCATAGTCCTTGTAGCCATCGAGTTCCTCAAGCAACGTCTTGTCCTCAAGCGCGGTGCGGACGACGGAAAGACACGCTGCAAGTCCTGCCTGGCAAGAGGATCCACCACGGTGTCTTCTTCCATGGGCTAACCCATCTTTTTAGCGCTCATATACTCAACAAAAAGCTCCTCGAACCGTTTCCGAATCGACTCAACCACGATGGACCGTTTTGCAGCAATGCGGGTCTGACCTGAATTTTCAGGTCGGCGTCTTCCAGAATAAGGTAAGGGTCACTCCCACCAAGTTCCAGAACCGTCTTCTTGAGCATCTCGCCAGTTTTTTGCTACCGCCCTGACCAGCTGGTTCTCGATGATTGCGCCGACCTCACCGCTTCCGATGAGCAGCGTCCTGAAGATGTTCTCTGGAAAAGCCTGCCTTGCAAAAGATCTCCTCTATCGCCAGCGCACAGCCCGAGATGTTTGAGGCGTGCTTCAATACACCTACATTTCCATCCATGAGTGCGGGCAATCGCGCTTGATATTCATCCAATCTGATGGCGGTGGTAACGTTTGTGATGATGATACCGACTGAACGCGGAATCGACCTCGCTGTGCGTATGTTCATGGATGTGCAGATGAATGTGTCCGCCCCCGTTCTCCGCAGTCTCGGTAAGATTCCTGACAGCGCTCTCGATTGAGAGTGGGAGTACGTCGCACGGATACTCGAAAGCCTTGAGCACCTCAAAGAACTGCATGATCATCGGAACCTCAAGCCCAGCCGCTACAAGCGTCTCTGTATCTGAGAAGACCTCGCGGGCCGTACCATCAGCAACAACAGTCCTGTGGAGGATGATGACCCGGTCAGCCAGTTCTGGGATTGCGTTTACGTCGTGCGTGATGATCAAAAGCGTCTTTCCTTCACTTTTCAGTGTCTTGAGAATATCTATCAGTTCAGCCCTGCTCTTCGGGTCCAGGTTGGCCGTGGGCTCATCCATCGCTATGATATCTGGCTCCATTGAGAGAACCGTTGCTATCGCAGCCCGCTTCTTCTCGCCACCGCTCAGATGGTGCGAGACCCGGGTCTCATATCCGGCGAGCCCGACCCTCTCAAGCGAAGTTGCAACCCTTCTCTTCACCTCCTCGCGTTCGATGCCGAGATTGATCGGACCGAATGCCACGTCATCGCCGAGAAGCGGCATAAAGAGCATGTCGTCAGGGTCCTGAAAGACGATCCCGATCTTTTTGGGCATCTCATGTATCTTCTTCGGATCGATGGGCTCGCCGAGAATCTCGATAGATCCGCGCGATCCAATGCTGTGCAGTATGCCGTTTAAATGGAGGAGGAGTGTCGATTTGCCTGCGCCGTTTGGACCGACGAGCGCAACGGATTCGCCCCCCATAATCTCGAATGAGACGTGTTCGAGTGCAACTGTACCGTCCGGGTATCTGTAATTCAGATCATGGACGCGTATCGCAACTCCCTTAGCAGTCGCAGTCACCACAGCCCTCCGTATGTGCCGAACGTGTCAGATGTTGCTGCTACCTGCAGGAGAAGAGCGAACCCGGCTACGACTGCCGTCTTGACCCAGTCATCTCTTCCAGAGTCGAACTCGTGGAGTGTGGCGATTGTTCCTGCATAACCCTTCGACCTCATCGCATAGAATACACGGTCTGCCCGCTCGTAGCTCTTCACAAAGAGCATCGCAATCGCTTTACTTATCGTTTTAAGCGTGTAGAGGTCGCCCCTTTTCTTAAATCCCCTTGATGCGAGCGCACGATCCATCCGCATAAATTCATCATCCAGCACAAAGATGTATCTGTACGTGAATGCAAACATCTGGACCAGTTTGTTTGGTAGATGCAGACCCTCGAGTGCCTTTATTGTGATGTCCATTCTGGAGGTCCCGATCATCGGAAAGATCAGCATCACTGCGGTGAGTGCTTTTATCGCGATCATCGCTGCAAACTCGACATATTCGATTCCCCTGTAATTCAGTGTGATTCCGCCGAAGTTCGCCATCTCAAGCCCTGTATTTGTGAATGTGATCGGGATGATCACAAAGAACGGCAATACAAAGATGAATACCAGTTTCATGCGCGATAGAACGAATGAAAACGGGATTTTTGATATGTAAACCAGTATGACTGCGAATATCATGCCGATTACGACCAGTTGCAGGTTGTAGATAAGGATGACTGAGAATATCATCGCGAAGATGGATACAATCCTGAAACGAGGGTCCCACCTGTGAATCGGTGAGGATATTCCTGCATATCTGTCGATCTCTGAAATCATACCGTATCACTGCCTGAACATCTCAGGTGCAACCGTTGCGATGAACCCGACGATCACTCCCGTGAAGATCGCCTCGACTGCGATGATCGGGATATGAGTGATCACAACAAGCACCGTCGTCTCGAGGAACACTTCACCGGTTGTGAGCAGTTCTGCCGCAAGAAACAATAGTGCGAGCACCACGGCAATTCCCCCTGCGATCGCGCCAGATAGCGATGCCTTCTTCCTTGTTTCCGAGCTGATGTCAGGACCGGTTCCGGATTTGAATATCAGATAGGCGACGAGCGCAGGAATGCCCATGTTGACCGTGTTGATCCCGATCGTCGTGACCCCGCCGAACCCGAAGAGGAAACACTGCAGGACGAGCGCGACAAAAATGCATGGATACGCAAGTATTCCAAGCATCACTCCTGCAAAACCGTTTAATATGAAGTGAACACTCGTGGGTCCCATCTGTATGTGCACGAGCGATACGACAAATACCGCGGCTGTGATTACCGAGAGTCTTGGCACATCCTCTATCTTCATCTTTGAGAGTGCATACACAAGGATTATGGCTGTCACTGCCCAGCCGGCCTCCCAGAGCAATGGGTCAAGAACACCATCTGAGATGTGTACCATTTATTCTTCACCCTCTACTCCTTTTCATACTGCTTCCTCATCTTTCTGGCTGCAAGGATCATTGCTATTCCTGCAAGCCCTGCCAGATATCCGAGTCCAGCGATCGTCTCTGTTAGCGGCAGACCCTCTTCTTCCTGCTCTGCTTCTGCAAGCCCTGCCCCTCCTGTCAGGTTCACCATCTCTTCACCTTTGTGTCCTGACTCTTCCACCACTGCCCTGTACTCGGATACGCCGATCAACGGCGGGAAATAGTACATCCCATCCTCATCTGCCTTACCTGTAAGGTACAGTTCTTCCTGCCCGTCCCTGATCGCATATATCTCCACATCTGCATCCGCCATGGGAGTCGCATCTCCGCCACCGAAATACGCCTTTATCTGTATCTCGCTCACCCGTCCCTGTACGATCACCCGGTGTGCGGATGCGGAAGGGCATATCAGTGCCGTGCACAGGATCAATATCAGTGCCAGAACACCCAGACTTCTGATCGTTTTCATTCCTTGTTACCATCCTTGAAAAGTTTATCATTATGGAGGATCAACAGGAGCGATCAACCCCTGTTGATCCGAAGCCAACGATCTTACTTCCGCCTGACTATAAAGAATAGCGCTCCAAGAATTCCGACTGCGGCAAGGATGACTCCAAACCCTGGTGTGCTGGGTGCTTCTGCCGCTGCTTCCTTTGCCTCTTCTGCTGCCTGTTTGGCTTCATTTACTGCCTTTGTAAGTTCTGCAGATGATACGGATGGAGCGGACGACTCTTCCGGTGGGAACTCCTCGATCAATGGAATGACAAAGACACCTCTCACGGCAGATTCGCCCTCAGGTTCCATCGTAGCGCCGACAAACCAGATCCCTGGCTCATCGAGTGTGTACATAAACTCTCCATTCGCATTGGACGATGTGAGCCGTGTGAAGACCATCGGCGGGTCGTATGGGAACATACCCTCTGCGAGTTCTACTATCTCTTTTCCAGCATCCAGTGTGTGATATATCTCAACCTCCACCGGGGCCCCTGCAAGTGCTTTGCCGCCGTAGAGTGCCTTTCCTGCAAAGACAAAGCCCTCCTCCATGCCATAAGGTCGCATGTACGGGATGATCTCGGTCTCCTGA
>DTYY01000109.1 GCA_012961645.1 Methanosarcinales archaeon
CATTCTTTCCAATCTCTGATGCGCCGATGACCGATGCCTGCGGGTGCACGTACGCAGTTGCGTCAATATCAGGCATCGCGCTCATTGCATTCCATGGCGTGACCGGACACGGCTCGCCAGCCGGTGTATTCGTATGCATTTCCGGCATTGCGATACCATGATTGGATAGTGCCATGTATGCTGCAGATGCTCCAGCCAATTTCAAAAACGTTCTTCTCGACATTCTGGGGTTTGTGAAAACCATCTCTGCCATTCGTTTGCCTCCTTTTACAGAAAGGTTTGAGGTATGATCAGATTTGGTATTTATAAAACTTTTGATGTTGATGTTATATTACCATATTAAACGCCAAAAAGAACATACTCTGGCAGTTTACACGGGTATTGGTTTTAGTATTTTTAAATATTTAAATAACGTTTACAATCCCCGCGTATCGATCCCCTGTACCTCTATCCTCTATCTCCACCGGTGAACCTCACAACAAAGAGGCTGATCTCGTATAGGATCGCAAGCGGCACAGCGATGATGATCTGGCTGAGCACATCAGGAGGCGTGAGTAATGCTGCCGCGATCAGGAGACCGATGTATGCGTGCCTACGGTAATCGACGAACGTGCGATACCGCACCAGCCCGGACCGCACCAGAACCGTCATCACGAGCGGGAGCTCAAACGAGAGCCCGAAGATGGTGGCGATCAGTATCACGAAGGATATGAACTCACGTATCGAATAGGTGGCAACAGCGCCCGTGGATGCTGCGCTCTGGTAGAGATAGTCCAGAAAGAGAGGCAGAAGGAAATATGCGTACAAAACGCCGGATCCAAAGAGAATGACCGCAAGGACTGCTGTAACAATGACTGAGGACCTGCGGATCTTGATTTTGCTGTGTTTGACAACTGCTCTATAGATGAAATATGATGTGACGATCAGGGTGAGCAGTGCGCCGCAGATCATCGCCATCTTCAGCTTGAGCATGACGACCTCAAGCGGCGTGAGATAGATGATGCTTGCGCCGGCAGGCTTTGTATGCTCGATTATGTGCGCAAGCACCCCCCCTGTGATCTGAAAACTCGCCGCCGTGCCGATCGCAAAAACGGTGAGTATGATGCCGAGTCGCTTCTTGAGTACGTCTGTAATCTCTCTGGCAGTTTCGATCATAACTCTGTTAACCGCGTGGCGATGCAACATGTACGTTACGGATATGTTTATGATGGGTGCTGGCATAACAACCTGACATAGGTGAAATAAATGCCGTGGATGCCCGGAACATTCGAGATGGTGCTGATCTTTCTTGCGATCATACTCCTCTTCGGAGCGAAGAAACTACCTGAACTTGCTCGGTCGATCGGTAGATCGCTTGCAGAGTTCAAACATGCGCAGAAAGAGGGCGAAAAGACGCTGAAAGAATTCGAAACAACTATGAAAGAGCCGCTTCCCGAAGAACCTCTCGAACATTCAAAGGTGAGAGCGATGGCAGAAGACCTCGGAATCGAAGTGGAAGGAAAGACCGACGATGAACTGCTCGATGAGATCCGCTCGTATATGCCGCCAACTGTTGAGAAGTGATCTTCGCGGACCTCCGCATTTTTCTAATCGAGCCTGGACAGGACCTGACAGGATTTATACCAAGACCCACCTAAGATCATGACAGAGAATGAGCGGCGCAGATTACATACAGCACAAAATCATGATCATGAGCGGCAAGGGTGGCGTTGGCAAGACCACTGTGGCTGTCAACCTCGCGCTTGCGCTTGTTGAGACCGGGAAGAACGTCGGACTGCTCGATGCCGACATCACCGGACCGAACATACCAAAGATGCTGAAGATCGAGGACGAATTCCCATCGGGGGACGGGGAGCGGTTGGTACCCGTGTATCTGCCCGTAGGCTGCGACCACGGAATTTCCGTCATGTCGATGGCTTTTATGATCGAGAGGGATGCTGCCATACCATGGCACAGCCCGACAAGGCTCGGTGTGCTGCGCCAGTTCGTCGATGAGGTGCAGTGGGGCTTGCTTGATTACCTGATCATCGATCTGCCGCCCGGCACAGGCGATGAACCGCTGAGCATCACCACGATGCTGGATGTGGATGGTGCAATCATCGTCACTACGCCACAGGATGTCGCGCTTCCAGACGCAAGAAGAGCGATAAACATGGCAAATGAGGCTAAAATTCCAGTTATCGGGGTTATCGAGAACATGAGTGGGTTTGTGTGTCCGAACTGCGGAATTCGGCTCAACCTCTTCGGAGAAGGTGGTGGGAAACGTCTCGCCGATGAAACAGGCGTACCGTTTCTTGGAAGCATACCAATCGATCCGATGATTGTCAGATCAGGCGATGACGGTGTTCCCTTTGTGGTGGAGCCTCATTCCAGCACCGTCCGATCGTTTGAGGAGATTGTGGAGCGAGTGTGTGATGCAGTGCATACGTAAGGGACGTAAGAGATACAAGATATGGGGTAACCACTCATGTTTTAGAAACCAGTGGGCAACAACCTTGTTTGAAGGTCGTACTGCCGAATCCGAATCGCCACTTTCCTCATATTCACGATCCGGATATCCACAAGCTTTATATGACGGATTGAAACCCATAAAATATTTACCATCTATGGATATTTCTTTTTTTATATATTGTGGGCGATTCTCAAGGGTAAAGGGGTGGATTGTTCATCGCGAGAGCTACTACACACGATAAAATCTGGAAGAGCTGTGTTTGGTTATTATGAGCACGAAATATTTAAGGATAAACGGCTTCACGTGAACCGTCCGACAAAAATGAGCGAAGAGTTAGCCGAGATATTCAGAATCTTGAAAATCAGGGTGCTGCGGTATGATTTGAAGCTGGAACCTTGCCCCCACAGTTCGAAATAAGTGGGGAAATGTGCGGATTCCAGCGGGTCTAATGGTAGTGGTTTTGAGGTGGGGGTAGTTTTCGGTTTTTTAGGATTTGGGGGTAATCGAATGGATGCGGCTGTTTTTTGAAGTTTCAACGTTGAGATCCACGAGGTAACGCATGGGCACTCAAGCAGTCAAATACCCAAGAACCCGTTTTATCCACAGAATATCGCTTAATATCGCGCTTGCAGTCTCGGTTGAGCCTGCACCGATCCCGCCGATCGTGATTCTGCCTGCAAGCTCGGTCTGAATGGATGCAAGATTGAATGTCCCCCCGATGTTCAACGGATGGTTTCTTGGCACCATCTTGGGCGCAACCTTGAGCGTTCCGTTCCGAATCTCTCCGATCAATCTTATCGTGTATCCACCCTCTTTTGCCAGTTTGAACGCTTCTGGAGTGATCTTTGTGATGCCGGTCACATCCACATCCTCGTACCCGACATCCATTTCGAATATCGAGTTTGCAAGGATCACTATCTTTGCAACGGTATCGATCCCCTCGACATCTGCAGTCGGGTCTGCCTCGGCGATACCGAGTTCCTGCGCCTCTCCGAGCGCCTGTTCGTACGAAACGCCCTCATCGTCCATACGTGTCAGAATGTAGTTACATGTCCCATTCAAAACGCCTTCGATGCTCCGAATTCGATTTCCAGCCAGAATCTCCTCTGAAAGATTGATGACAGGCATCGCCCCACCGACCGTCGCCTCGAATCTGAAATGAAGATCGTTTTCTCTTGCAAGCCTGCACAAATCCGAATATTTTGCAACAAGCGGACCCTTGTTCGATGTGACGACGTGTCTCTTCTTCTCAAAGGCTTTCCTTATGTGGATAAGCCCTATCCCGCCAGTTACCATCTCGGTCGGCGTCGTCTCGACCATGATATCGTGATCCACCCCCTCGATGACATCGATCGCTGTCATATCTGTGGTTGCAACCGTTCCCGTCTCCCTCTTTCGCTGCAGCGCATCCGCGAGATCGACGCCGCTTTCGTCCACGACAGCGCCACGAGAGTCAGCGATCGCAACCACCCTGACCGGATGATTTGTGCGCAACAACACCTCTGCGACGCCCTGCCCGACAGCGCCGAACCCGATGAGTGATATTCGTAGAGTCATAGTTACACTAATCTTTGTTTTCCATTTACATCCAATTTATTCGTCTTTTCACAATTATTTCGGTATTCAGGCACTTGCCGCGTATTTATGATCATTTGGTACTGATTTTAGACAAAAAATTCATCATAGATCAGACGTATAGTCTAATAGCATCTTTTTTGCCGTTGTATTTCGTATAATTCTTCATAAAATACTTAAACATTTCTGCCATACAGGCTTATCAACCTACTGTTCTGCCGGAGAGGTAGCTCATCTCGTCAGCCGCGATTTCTGCACGTTCTGGCGATTGAGCGAAATAGCGACAAAAACGAGATTTAAGTCTTCACATCACCATGGTTCGCCTCAAGCACTCCAAGCACAGCGAGAACCGAATGTGAGAGCGCATGCAGATTATACCCGCCCTCAAGCATGATCGCGAGTCTGCCCACGCAGCACTTGTCAGCAATCGAGGAGACGATCGATGCCATCTTCGCAAATCCAGTGGTTGTGACAGCCATTCCGGCTAACGGATCATCGAGATGGGCATCAAATCCAGCAGAGACGAGAACGATATCAGGATCGAACTCACGTGCTGCAGGCATCAGAATACGTTCGAATGCATAGATATACATAGCATCGCCAGACCCCGCGGGGAGCGGCACATTGAGCGTGTAACCCCTCCCATCACCCTCGCCGGTCTCACCGGCTGATCCGGTTCCAGGATAGTACGGATACTGGTGAACCGAGAAATAGAAGACTGAAGAGTCATCGTAGAATATGTGTTGCGTCCCGTTCCCGTGGTGCACGTCCCAGTCCGCGATAAGCACCCGCTTGCACCCCTTTCGCTGCGCATGTTTTGCTCCGATTGCGATGTTGTTGTAGATGCAAAACCCCGATCCCCGACCCGGAAATGCATGGTGCCCTGGCGGGCGGAGAAGCGCGAATGCGCCATCGCCACCCATGGCGAGGTCAATTGCGCGGATAGCGCCGCCTGCCGCAAGCATCGCGACGTGGTACGAGTCCCTGCATACAACAGTGTCAGGATCAAGCGGGATTTCATGTTCTGAGTGATATTTCACCTTTTCGATGTATTCAGGATCGTGAACACATATTATCTGCTCGATAGGGGCTTTTTCAGGTTCGATCCTCTGGACATTGATTCCAGACTCTTCGATCAGCCGCATAATCGCAAGCAACCGCTCCTTTCGTTCGGGGTGGTTTCCTGTCTCGTGCAGCAAGTAGTCGGGGTGATAGACGATGGATGTCATGATTTTATGCAACTGGAGTTGCGTTCAGACCTATGACCTGTTTTCTGAGATCGTCAATGTCATCTTCCAGCTTGTCGATACTATCCTCCAGCTGGATGATATCAAACCTCATATCATCGATCTCCGATCTCAGATTTTTGTTCTCACTTTCCAGACTTTTCTTCGTCTTTTCCAGCGCTTCAATCGCCTTATTCGCCTTTGCAAGGTCGGTTTGAAGCCCCTCCTTCTCGGTCTCGACCACCTCGTACTTCTCGCCGAGCACCTCCTCACGCCTCTCGGAGAGGGTCAAATTCTGAAGAGCAGCGTCCAAAATCTCCTCTTTCTCCTGATAATCACTCATAGTCTTCTGCAGCGAATCGTTGGCGGTTATGTACTTTGATTGCAGGTTTGAATATGTGTACTGGTAGTACACGCTGGATGCCGCAACCCCGATACAGAGCAGCATGATGAGTCCGAGCAGTGAAAAGCTGACATTCCGATTCATACCCATTCTTACCTGTTATAACCTGTTCTGAATCCTTTGGCAAAACTCTTATAAATCCCTTCGCATATCAGGGGAGACACTTTTTAATTTTTTTTCTGGTCGAGTCGAAAAATGCCCGAGAACAC
>DTYY01000110.1 GCA_012961645.1 Methanosarcinales archaeon
AAGCGAAAACTGGTGGATAGAACAGATAAAAAACTTAGAACGATCGAAATAACGGAAAAAGGCATAAAAATTGCAGGCGAGCTTTCTCAGATGGCAGACACCGAAGAAATTGTGCAACTGACGTCTGAGATCATACGAAGCCGCAAATGGGACACCATCCGCGCTTACGACATCCATGCACCCGTGCCACAGGCGTACTGTGCGAAGATCCACCCGTATCAGCGTTTGATCGACCAGATGCGCAGGATACTGCTTGATATGGGATTCACCGAGATCAAGGGAGAGATCGTCCAGAGTTCCTTCTGGAACTTCGATGCACTCTTCCAGCCGCAGGACCATCCGGCACGGGAGATGCAGGATACGTTCTATCTCGATTCAGAGGCGGAATTGCCCGAATATTACAGAAAAGTGAGGGAAGTCCATGAATCCGGCGGCGATACGGGTTCTACCGGATGGGGTGGGAAATGGAGTAAGAAAATGTCAAGAAGGGAAGTTTTACGCACGCATACCACCGCAATAACGATTAAGTACCTTGCAGAACACCCCGATCCTCCAAAAAAAGCGTTCTGCATCGACCGGGCTTACCGCCGCGAGACGATCGATCCGACACACACCCCTGAGTTTGAGCAACTCGAAGGCGTGGTGATGGACCCCGGAGTCTCGTTTTCCAACCTTCTCGGATATCTTGTTGAGTTCTACCATCACATCGGTTTTAAGGAGGTACGGTTCAGACCGGGATACTTCCCGTACACAGAGCCATCTGTTGAGCCCGAGGTCTATGTGGAAGGTCTCGGATGGGTCGAACTCGGCGGCGCTGGCATATTTCGAGAAGAGGTGACCGCACCGCTCGGAATCAAGTGTCCTGTGCTTGCATGGGGACTTGGCGCCAGCAGGGTTGCGATGCTACGGCTCGGGCTTCGTGACCTGCGGGAGCTATATCAGCCCGATATCGACTGGCTGCGGAAGAGTCCGGTCTGTGTGTAGATGGGTTGTGGTTACTGACTCCGGGGGTATCAGGTTTTGATAAACAGCACGAACGTTTCTTCGCAAATCCTTTGGGGAAGTGCTCACAATCATATCCCGTACAACTCTTCGAGCCCGTGCTTCACCTTCGACATCTCGCGCTCGATGGTGCTTAGCATGTTTCTATCGATGCGGTGCCCGCGCAACCGCTCAATGAAGATCAGTGATTTTGTGTGATCCTCTGGAAGAAGCCGCCATGTCGGCTTTTCAACATAGTAGTCAATACCGCGAGCGTATGCAAGCATTTCATCTCTGACCGCTTCACCAATCCACTCGATATCCACGTAATAATCAAGCGCATCCATGAGGTTGTTTCTTCCGACGCGCTCCATCAGAAACTCGATCCAGTTCAACAGTACCACAGCAGTCATCGGGTTGTGATCCAGGCGCTCCAGGCGTGCAGGATTCTCGAGTGCGACTTTCGAGACCCCACCTTCGATGGTATCGATCGGAACCAGACCATTTATGGAATCGGAAGAATTCTGACCTTTTAGAGAGACCGCATTCACCGGAATATTCTGCATCATCTCTTCTACCTTTTCTGAAACGATTCTTTCCAGTTCTTCGGAGATGAATCGGTTGTTTTCACCTTGAATTGTCTCAATCGTTTCTTCTAACTCATTAAACCTGACATTGATCCCTTCAAGCTTTGATTTTGTATCGTCTGATATACCGGTCATCGCCTGTTGCGAAATCGCCTCAAAATCGTTCTGCATCATGACGATGCTCTCACCAAGAGCGTTGATACGCTTTTCCACCTTGTCAAATCGCTCGATGGTCTCGGAGTCCCCTTCCCCCTCGCCAACGAACGGATTAACCTGATTGGACACGATCTCGTACAACGAAAGCAGCTCGAGCACCGACTCGTCCAGCTTGTTAACCGTCTCTCGCATCTCATCGGTCGCCCGCTGCAGCGCCGATGTCGTGACATCGAGTTTGGCGAATTTGCTGCTCAGTTCATCTATTCTCTCGGCGTTCTCCTTGGCAAGTTCACTCTCTACGGGCGCACCTCTACCCGATGGTGTACCCATTTCAGGCGATCCTACCTCGCCGAATCCACCCATATCGCCACCAAAACCACCCGGATCTCCCATGTCGCTCATATCGCCACCAAACCCGCCCATG
>DTYY01000111.1 GCA_012961645.1 Methanosarcinales archaeon
ACCTCGATGCCATATCCATACCAAGCGTCCGTACGATGCATGAAAATATCCAGCGCCTCTTCCACGCTTTCAAGCGTGCCAAACTTTTTCCTCGTCCTCGCACCGATCCGCCTCCCGGCATCCTCGCCCATAATCATGCAAATATTCTTTGCTTCGTCTGTTCTCGCCATCTCATTGAGCACACATGAAATTTCTCCGGCAAGTGTTATCAGTGCTCTGTTAAACGCTTTACAGTCCCTTAATTCATCATGTAACACCTGCACATGTATCTGTTCCTTGTCGGACATGGTAATGCCTCCAACTAATTGAACGCGGTTGTTGGATATAAATGTTATTATTCGCAATAATATAAATTCAATCCTATTTTTATAAACGTGATGTCTGTCAAACACACCCATACACCTTGGGTGTAGTCGTACGGACATTTTCAGGTCGCTTACACCCCTACCGCGCATCACAAATGTTAAAGTACCTGACAGTCATTATGTATGGAAATAGAAAAGTGATATCATGGCGATCAAATACCCATTCATCACAGAAAAGGCAACGATACAACTGGAAGAGGGCAACAAGCTTCAGTTAGTCGTGGATATCAATGCAACCAAGAACCACATCAGAAAGGAGATTGAGGAGATCTATGGATTTGAGGTTGCTATGGTCAGAACGATGATCACCCCGAAGGGAAAAAAGAAGGCGATAGTGGCATTTACAGAGAGTGATGCGGCAAATGAAATTGCAACCCGGATCGGTTTGTTTTAATTAAGGTGAATACATAATGGGAAAACGAATTATATCACAGAATAGAGGGCGAGGCGGACCAACATACAGAGCACCTTCCCATAAATACAGGGCAAAACTTGCGCATCCGAGCATGAGCGACACTGTTGTAAGAGCGAAGGTCGTCGAGATCCTGCATGACCCTGCCAGATCGGCGCCGATTGCACGGGTAACCCTTGAGAACGGCGAGAACCGGCTGATACTTGTGTGTGAGGGGACATCGGTCGGACAGGAGATCGAATGTGGTATAGGATCTGAGATCAAGGTTGGAAATATACTACCGTTATCAGAGATACCTGAAGGTACGCCGGTGTGTAATATCGAGTCTCAGCCCGGTGATGGTGGACATTTTGCAAGGTCATCTGGTGTGTATGCACTACTGATTACTCATGATGTTGGCAAGACACTGGTGCAGATGCCTTCCGGTTCGATGAAATGGCTGCACCCACACTGCAGGGCAACGATCGGTGTGGTTGCCGGTGGTGGGCGCACCGACAAACCATTCATGAAGGCAGGCAAGAGATACCATAAACTGAAATCGCGCGCGGCGAAATATCCACGTGTGAGTGGCGTTGCCATGAACGTGATCGACCACCCGTTTGGTGGCGGTAACCAGCAACATCCAGGACGACCAAAGAGCGTGAGCAGATGCACGTCGCCAGGTCGAAAGGTGGGGAGCATCGCCTCGAGACGGACAGGGAAACGATAGAAAAGAGAAAGGAGATACAATATCACAGGTGAAAGAATGGCTAA
This sequence comes from Methanosarcinales archaeon, assembly GCA_012961645.1. Classification (GTDB taxonomy): domain Archaea; phylum Halobacteriota; class Methanosarcinia; order Methanosarcinales; family Methanogasteraceae; genus Methanogaster_D. Next base: position 1,531 of record DTYY01000111.1, read on the forward strand.
GAAAACAAAGAAGAAGATACCGCGAAAAAAGGGAGAATTCCTGTATCGGGGATGTTCTATTGCAGAGTTGCGTGGAATGTCGCTTCAGGAGTTCGCAGAACTGTTGCCAGCATCCCAGCGCAGGAAGATCAGAAGAGGATTTAATGAGAGTCATAAGAAACTGATCCAGCGCGTTAATGACGGTGATACCGAGATAAGAACACACCTCCGGGACATGATCATCCTGCCGGATATGGTTGGAATCGATATTGAGATCCACGATGGTAAAAAATTTAACAGGGTATCGGTGCAGCCTGAGATGATTGGACATTACATCGGTGAGTACGCGCTTACCAGACAGATGGTGAGACACGGCAGCGCGGGGGTTGGTGCGACCAAGTCCAGCAAGTTCGTGCCGCTCAAGTAACTGATAACAACAAAGACAACAATCCAGAACTCACCAAATCTAAATTGTGTATAGGAGATACAAATGGCGAGGATCAATTATTCGTGTGAATCGGATCCGGACACTTCATCAAGGGCGATGGGATACGAGTTACACATCTCACCAAAGCATTCGAGAGAGATATGCTCTAAAATCAGGAAGATGAAGACGCCTGAGGCAAGGCAATTTCTCGAGGATGTGATAGCGCTCAGGCAGGCGGTTCCGTTCAAGCGTTACAATGGAAATGTCGGGCATCGGCGTGGCAGAATGGCTGCTGGCAGATATCCTGTGCGTGCTGCAACCGAGATTCTCAAGGTGCTCACAAATGCCGAGCAGGGCGCTGAGGACAGGGGTCTTGAACCCGAGCGTATGAGACTTATGCATACAGCAACCAAGAAGGGCAGAACGATTCGTGGAATTATGCCGCGTGCTATGGGTCGTGCGACTGCAAAGAACACCGAAACAGTGACGGTTGAGATCATTCTGGAGGAGATATAAATGGCAGTTGAACGAAGATTTGTGCAGCAGGGTCTGAACAGGGCACGGATGGGTGAATACTTCTCAAAACAACTCGAACGTGCCGGCTATGCTGGAATGCAGATTAACAGGACCCCGATGGGAACTCAAGTCACAATTTTTGCAGAAAAACCTGGAATGGTCATTGGGAAGGGTGGGAAATCTGTTCGTAAACTGACAAAAGATTTAAATACATTTTACGATCTCGACAATCCTCAGATTGACGTGCAGGGCGTGGGCGTACCCGAATTGAACGCGCAGTTGATGGCGTCGCGCATTGCAAGCGCACTCGAGCGTGGCTGGTATTTCAGAAAAGCGGCGCATTCGACGCTTCGCAGAATCATGAGCGCCGGGGCGATCGGTTGCAGGATCGTGCTTTCTGGAAAACTCACCGGTCCGAGGTCACGGGTCGAGAAGATCGTTGAGGGTTACATCGTACACGCAGGCAAGCCGGCTGAGCAGATCGTGCATACCGGCTTTGCGACTGCGGTTATGAAGCTGGGCACGATCGGCTGCAGCATCAAGATCGTGCTGCCTGATACCACGTTGCCTGATGTCTTCAATCTGGTGAAGGTCGAGCCACCTGAACCAGTGGTTGAGGCGCCAGAATCAGCAGATAAGATACCAGAAGCAGGTGAGACGCCTGAACCGGTTGTGGCAGTTGAATCAGTTGCA
>DTYY01000112.1 GCA_012961645.1 Methanosarcinales archaeon
AGTATCGTGTGGATTGTGGAATTATCCTCCTGTTGTTCTGTTGAATTGAGGGTGTTGTACGGGAAGGTGGGGTGTATGATTCTTGCGTAGGGGGCTGTTTCGCAACATGTTCAAAGATTATGACCAACAATCAGCCAAAATTTTGAAGGCGTGTGGTCGCAGGGTACCGGTTTTAATTTTTGGGTGGGAAACTTGGGTTACAACATGCTAAATCGTGCCCGGAAGTCTGCCAGTATAAGATCAAGTGTAGAAAAGACCCCCGAACTTGGTGGGATGATTATATCTTTGATACCAAGTCCCTATGCCACGAGAGATGCATGCATGGAACCGGCACCGCCGAATGCGAGCAATTGCGAAATTTCCCGATCTTCCGAGAAAGATCTCAACACTTGTGGCGTTCATCGCTATGACAATTCTCCTTGTGATAGCCCTGACACAGAATCGAGGTAAATCAAGATGGTTTTGGGTAATACCCCATCAAAAAGGTTCATACTGGGGCGATTCCTGAAGCTGCCGCATTCAGACAGGCTTTCAGCAGGAGACATCCTATGAATCAGTTGCTGAGAAATCACGGTGATTTTATGACGGTTTTTTCATTTTTTGTGAGCATTCGCCTTATTCTCCTGTATTCGTGCTTCTGATCAGGCGCCATATAAGCAGGTAGCCCAAAGCCAGTCCTAACCGCACGATTTATTACCCGAAACCTTAAGATATTAACAGACAATAGATTAAAACGCATTCCCCACGCGGAGGGTTTTACTATCAAACAGGAAATATGGATCGAGAAGTACCGACCAAAGAAGCTGTCAGACGTGGTCGGGCAGGCTAACACGGTCGGGCGGCTGATCTCTTACGTACGCACAAGAAATCTGCCGCATCTGATGTTTACAGGTCCGCCCGGGGTCGGAAAGACCGCATCTGCTGTATCCATAGCAAGAGAACTATTTGGCGATGCGTGGTACTCCAATTTTACCGAGCTAAATGCCAGCGACGAGCGTGGCATCGATGTGGTTCGGCACAAGATCAAGAACTTTGCAAGGATGTCGCCCGTCGGAGACGCCGAATTCAAGATCATCTTTCTGGACGAGGCTGATGCACTGACCTCTGATGCCCAGTCTGCGCTGCGCAGGACGATGGAGAAGTACACGCAGACATGCCGGTTCATACTGTCGTGCAACTATTCATCAAGGATTATAGACCCGATTCAATCGAGATGCGCGGTCTACCGGTTTAATCAGGTCTCAGACGGTGCAATCGAGGAGAGAGTCAGGTATATCGCTGAATGCGAGCATCTTGACATCACAGATGAGGGGATCAGAGCAGTCACGTACGTGGCACGCGGCGACATGCGAAAAGCGATCAATGCGCTGCAGGCGGCAGCGATGCTCGGCAAGACCATCGATCGCGATGAAATATATCAGATAACAGCAACAGCGCGTCCCGAGGAGATCGAAAAGCTGATCACGAGCGCATACAGAGGCGATTTTGCAGAATCCCGCAGGAAACTGGATGATTTATTGACCAAACAGGGTTTGTCAGGCGAGGATATTGTCGGGCAGATATACAGAGCGGTGTTCGATATCAAGGAAATTCCTGACCGCAAAAAGGTTGAATCGATAGACAAAATTGGAGAAATAGATTTCAGGATCACAGAAGGTGCAAACGAGCGAATACAACTTGATGCGCTTTTATCATGGTTTGTATTATCGGGGAACAGTTAAATTGGAGGTTATAATGAACGATCGAGTACCTACGGGGATACCAGGATTCGACGAACTCTGCGAAAGTGGGTTGGTAAGAAATCGAACCTACCTGCTCTCAGGGACTTCGGGTACTGGCAAAACAAACTTTGCGTTCCAGTTTCTG
>DTYY01000113.1 GCA_012961645.1 Methanosarcinales archaeon
TCATGTGCCAGCCTATGGGAAGTGTGCTGGCGTTCAAGGGGATCGAGAACTCGATCGTCCTCATGCATGGCTCCCAGGGGTGCAGCACATACATGCGGCTTCACCTGACCCACCATTTCAGGGAACCAGTGGACATAGCCTCCAGTTCACTGAGTGAGAGGGGCGCGGTCTATGGAGGGGGTGAGAACCTGAAGAAGGGACTTAGGAACGTGATATCAGGGTACCGACCGAAGGTGATCGGCGTTGCCAGCACATGCATGGCTGAGACCATAGGGGATGACATTCCAGGGATCATCAGGGAATTTAAAGAGGAGGAGGGTATCGGGGATGATATCTCAAATGATATCACAATTATCCCCGTCTCCACGCCCAGTTACAGCGACAGCTCTATGAATGGATACATCAAAGCGATCGACGCCATCACGAGGCAGTTTACAGGGGATGCCATCGACACGGATAAAGTGCCTGGTGGCAGGGTCAATATCATCCTCGCGGAGAACATCTCCCCTGCAGATGTACGCGAGCTAAGAGAGGTCGCAACAGATATGATCGGGTCACATATCCTCCTTCCAGACATATCTGATACCTTCGATGCACCCATACGGGAGACCCTGCCAGAGATAGCCTGCGGCGGCACATCCGTCACCGATATTGCAGATATGGTGAACAGCGATGCCAGCATCGGTCTTGGAGTAACGAGCAGCAACCTGGCAGTCGAGTATCTGGAGGCTGTCCACGGGGTGACCGGTTACAATGTGCCGCTTCCTATCGGTCTTGGGAATACCGATCGGTTCTTTGATACCCTGACGCAGATCACGGGGTGCGAAATGCCTGAAAAATATCAAAGCGAGCGGGGCAGGCTCCTGGATGCGATGGTGGATGTGCACAAATACCTCTATGGTGTCAGGGCAGCAGTGTACGGGGACCCTGATACCGTGGCAGGCATGGTCTCGCTGATGCTTGAGCTTGGCATGCATCCGGTGCTTGCGGTCTTTACTTAATTTCGATCCTTATAAATGCGAAAAACATTTGGTTCGTATCTGTACGCCAGGAAAATACGTGAACGAACGCCGAAATTGATCTATAGCCCCCACATCTCAAACGCAATTACAGGTTGATCCAGCCCGAAATTCAATATAACTCCAGGATGCACCTCCCCAAAGAGGCCAGCACGCCTGCCATCAACGACGATCTCAGCACGCCTGCCATCGATGAATGCGGGATCGTCCGACTCGGAGATCTCGCATGCGACCCCACGTTCGTGCATCACGGCGTAAACCACCGATTTGATCGTGCTGAAGTTTGCATGAGGATCGATTGCCACCGCTGCAAGATGCACGTTGTTATGCCCGCCGGTGACCACATCGCCAACCTCAAATATCTGCTGCGGCAGTTCCCGGTGCTGGTTGAGCGAGAGTATCTCAAGCAGGTTCGGTATGATTGTGGTGCGCAGCATCGTCTGCTCCCTGCTGATCGGGTGCATGAGATGAGTGGCGCTTGCACGTGGTCTCTGCATCATGTCGAAGTGCACCGTCTCGCTGGTCAGCGCAAACGGCATCACTTCATAGAAGCCCAGTCCCACCATAATCTCACGGAGTGCCGATTTCATGCGTGAAATCGGGTGCTCAACTCCTATCGTCATCGTATCTGGCAGCGCCGGAACGATCCGATCGTACCCATACCCGATGGCGATATCCTCAAAGAGGTCATAGTCGTGCATGATGTCTGCGCGGTACGCCGGCACCATCACCTCGATGGTGTCATCTGAGACGGGAACCGCACCAAAACGCATCCTCTGGAGGTGTCCCGCTATCTCGTCGCGGCTCAGGTCGAGTCCGAGCAGGTCGCACGTCTCCTTTTGGGAGATTTCGCGGGTCGCAGGATCGAGATCTGGTGTTGTATAGCTGTCATCAGGCGTGCATATCTGCACAGACTCGATTCTTCCACCGCGTTCTGCAAGTGCTGTCACCACGATGTTTAATGCGGCAAACACAGCTTTTCCAGTACCGGTAACTTCGATGAACAGATTTCTTGTGTCCTCTTCCACGCGAGTCAATGTTCCATTGATGATCGGAGGAAAAGAGAGTACATTTTCGTTTGAATCGATGATCAGTGGGTATTTATCAAATTTTTCGGCGAGGTGTGCGAATTTAACGCCTTTTGGATGTTTTTTAAGTATATCAGCCATCGACATCGGAACATCGAAATCGAGCGGAACAAATTCATAGGACGGCTCTGCCGCGATGTATCTGAACGGCGGTACCACGCGATCTAGGTCGTGCACACCGATCGACGCCTTTGCACGGTTGCGCCCGAGACCCCAGTGGAGGTCCTCCTGTAGATTCATCAGCGATTCTATGGAGTATGAGGTGAATTCAAGGTCTTTTATCACCGCACATGCAAGAAACGGGCGTATATTTCCGATTTCGTGATTGAACGTGATGCTGATGTCTGATTTTGAAACCTCGTACTTCGGAATTCCAGTCTCGATATTAAGAAGACCGCGCATGGCACGAGCCACGCCCTCGACGCTGTACAGATCAGGGCGGTCAGGGAAGAACTCGATATCGATGTGGTCATCCTCGACACGCTCAATGTCAGCGCCGATCTCATGGATGCGTCCGATGATTGTTTTCTTTTCAGCGCCGATCAGATCCTCAAGGTCATCGTAATGCAGTGTGATTATCGGCATGATAGAGAGTTTAAGCGTGGCGGTAATTAAGGATTAGGATTATGAGGTAGCGTATCCCAGTTCCTGTGCAGCACGCTCGTTCCCCATCCTGATGTGGAGCATCGAGAGATACAATAATGTATATGCAAGTATATTAATCAGCAGAGTGTATATGATGATCGGAGTCTCGATGCCGCCGCCTTCACCGGTCAGGTCAGGATGGACCTGCCATGACCAGATCTTGATTGAGAGGTAACTCATCGGCACCGCGATGAATGCGATGATTCCGAAGACCGCTGAAGTGCGCGCACGGTTTTCAGAATCAATCGAGCGGCGCAGCAGCACATAAGCCAGATAAAGCAGGAACAGAACAAGCTGAAGGGTTAAACGTGGGCTCCATTCCCAGTAGATCCCCCACGCCCCCTTCGCCCAGATCATACCGCTTAAAAGGTTCAGAAAACAGAAAAGAACCCCGATCTCTGCAGAGGAAGCTGCAAAAAGATCCCATTTCAGATCAGAGGTCTGGAGATGCCTGATGCTTGCGATGAATACCACAAAGAATGCCAAGTACGAGACCCATGCGAGCGGGACATGGAAATAGAAGATCCGATAACTCTGAAGGAGGTTCTGCCACTGCGTCTCGGTGAGCAGGGGCGGGCGCTCAGGGGTGATCGACGGACTCGTGAATGCCATGTAGGTGGCTGCGACGAGAGCTATGGCGGTCAGCAGATAGAGTGTCTTGATGTTATTTTTGCTCATATTATAGATAAGCCATCCATTCAGCCATTGAGTATTCGAACCCTTCCATCAAACCGAAATCGACCTCTCCGAGCGGCGGTGAGTCGTATTTGCACAATCTCAGGTAGCCGCATCGTTTGTAACATGCCGTGCACGGTCGTTTCATAAAAGCTGGTTTAGATCACCGAATGTATTAAAAGCTTGTGCAAAAGAGAGCAGGTGGGCTGTCAATCTGTTTTATTTGTTCTTGACTCACAAACAAAAAGTATTTATAACCGGATCGATGATGTAAGCGTACATGGCATCCAACATATACCCCACCAGCGTGACCAAGAGTTTGTTGATGATGACCGTGGTGCTCTGCAGCTTGATCGCACACGGATGCGTTGATGATACCGACAACGACATAGGGAGCACCGAAACGCTCACAGTGCTTCATGCAGGAAGTCTCTCGGTTCCGTTTGCGAAACTCGAGGAGGTGTTTGAAGCAGAACATCCTGATATCGATGTGCAGTGCGAGGCTGCCGGAAGCGCAAAGACGATAAAAAAGGTAACAGAACTACACAAAGAAGCAGATGTCGTCGCATCTGCCGATTATTCACTGATTCCAAGCATGATGTACCCCGAATATGCTGATTGGTATGCACAGTTTGCCAAAAACCAGATCGTGATCGCATACTCTGATGACAGCAGATATACTGACGAGATCAACGCGGAAAACTGGTACGAGATCATGAGAAGGGATGATGTCAGATTTGGATTCTCAAATCCGAATGATGATCCGTGCGGATACCGGTCCCAGATGGTGATCCAGCTCGCAGAAGCACATTACGACGATGATATGATCTATGAAGACTTGATCGAGGCGAATTCGGGTATGGCAATGGATTACGATGCTGTAAATAGCACATACATCCTGTACCTGCCAGAATCAGAGGATATCAATCCGTCCGCCAAACTCATGGTTCGCAGCATGGAGATGGAGCTCATTGCAGGTTTGGATGCGCAGGAGATCGATTATTATTTCATTTACAGAAGTGTGGCGCAGCAGCACGATCAGTTGTTCGTGGAACTGCCGCAAGCAATCGACTTGAGCAGCGTTTCATACACTGAAACGTACAGAACGGTGCAGGTTGTACAGGCGAACGGTAATGCCGTTACCGGAAAACCGGTTGTCTACGGGATCACGGTGCCAAAAAACGCACCGAAACCCGATATGGCACTCGAATTTGTTAAACTCGTGATCAGCCCTGAAGGACAGCAGATATTCGCCGATCTCGGACAGCCACCGATCACACCGGCGATCGGGAGCGGGGAAGTGCCAGAAGGGCTTGGGCTGGGATGATTGATGAGCCGGGGCTTTTGCTGATGCATCGGTGCTGACACCGCCGGGGAGGAGGCGATGCGCTCGTCGAACCGGACGTCCTGCGTCGCCTTGACCCGCGAGCACGGGGCAGTTCTGGCACAATAAATTGCTAAAATCAGATATATACTTGACAAGATGCACACCATCCGGAAGATGCCAGTAACATGGATGATCTGTCCATCGATGTGGTGTTTTTTGGGAAACGCCTCGATCTATCCGAGTATTTTGAGATCTTCAGAAAAAGAGAATAGGTCTGGTAACGTAAAAGAGCAGATTGAGGTGATCAAGCGGTACGTCATATCTCGTAGAGCGTGTCGATTCCCTTGTACATCTTTGCTATTTCATGATTCGCGCGAAGTAGCCTGGTTTTATCAGTTTTATGCCCGCATAACTGGTCGATAAACCAGAGAGCTTTCAGGTGGTCTTCTGTGCTCATCTTCCAGTCTGGCTTCTCCTCATGCAAATATATACCGCTTGCATAAGCAAGCAGTTCGAGGCGCGCGGTTTCGCTGATCCACCCGATCTCGATATAATAATCGAGAATGCTCGGCAGATTATTGGGTCCGACCATCTCGAGCAGGAAGTCCAGAAGTTCCATCGCAATCTTGACGTGATCTGCCTCGTTTCCAACAGAATGCAGCTTCACATAAGTGGTCGGAGGCATGATCTCCACCTCGGCGATCTCGCCGCTGGCACCGTCAGCCAGGTCGCCCATGTCAGCATCGCCTGCCTCGGTCTCATCCAGTCTGGTGATGATCTCGCTGACATCACTGGTCAGTGCCGAAGCGATCTCATACATGTCAGCTAAGCTTTCGTACAAAAAATCGACACGTTCGGTGTTCGCAGCCAAATTCATGATTTCAGATCTGTTCATGCTGATCAAATTCATCAATTCAGTTATTTTGCTGGAAAAATTACTCTGCATTGAGATCAGTTCAGGCAGTGTCTGCTCGATCCTGGATAGCTTTGCAGTCAGTTCATCGGTCTTTGTCTCCATTGTTAACATGTTTACACCGTTTTTTGACAGTACTGCGCAGGTTGTCTCCAGTTGACGTTTGAGGTTATCGATCTCTGCTGATATCGTCTCCATCAACACCGCCTCCGATGGCGCAAGGTCATCCTCCTCTGCTTTCTCTGCTGGCACTGGTATGTGATAGACGGCTTCGGTGAGCATCGAAAAGACGCTCATGATCTCGCCCACCTGTGCCTGCACCGCATGAATATCCTCTCTGGCTGCATCGATCCCCTCGCCGAGTTTCTGCGACTGCGTGATGGCACCTGGCGCATCCTCCTCTTCCTCCTGTACAAACCGCGAATCGTATTCGCTCACGTCTGAGTCCCCTGAGACCGCGGGCTCTGCTGAGTAAGTCACTATCCGGTGGCGGAGCTCGCCTGTTCTCGTGATCCGCTTGAGAATTGATTGTATCACACGTACCATACCGTCTCTGATTCTGACGGATACCTGAATCGTCTCACCCAATTTCGGTTTCCCCAAATATTATACAA
>DTYY01000114.1 GCA_012961645.1 Methanosarcinales archaeon
AATTTTCTCTAAAAGATCTTTGTATAGGGTTTTATTTAACTCGATTTCTTTTTCAATTTCAACATTGCCGCTTGCAGAATAATCGCATCTTCTTAATGCGCCAAGGAAAACAAAGAAATCATACCCTTTCTTTTCTTGGTTTTCATCAGAATGTGGGGTTTTGTAAAATTTTACTATTTTTGAAGCACCATAACCTTTCTTAATGGAATCCCGTAAATTTTCAAGTCTTTTAATAGAATTCTTGGAATTTAACTTCTCTTCAAACTCATCAATAACTTCTTTAACTATTTATTATCTACTGTTAAGTAGATCATTACCCAATCATCCTTGTCGGAAGCGGCAGCATCATACTGATCTTCTCCGGATGGAACCGGGAACTGGAAAAGGAGGTCGAGAGGAAGACCGCGGACCTGAAACGATCGAATGCAGAGCTTGAGTCGGCAAACGTAAAATTACTGGAACTCGACAGGCTGAAGTCCGAGTTCGTCTCGATGGTCTCCCACGAACTCAAAACGCCGGTTACGTCCATAAAAATCTCAACCGATGTCTTAAGATCGATCTCTGGTTCGGAAGATGACGCTCAAACGAGAGAGGAGATGTTACAGATCATCGATCGTAATATCGAGCGGCAGGAGCGGCTCGTAAGCGATCTTCTCGATATATCCAGAATCGAGACAGGAAACCTGAAACTTACTCTTGAGCCGGTGGATCTCTATGATGTCATCAGAGAATCTGCTGAAAGCATGAGAAAAATCGCAGATAAGAAAGGAATCTCAATTATCATGGATCTGGGTGGGGAATCGCCGCAGATCGCCGGCGACCATGACCGGCTGGTGCAGGTCTTTGTGAACTTAATCGGCAATGCTCTTAAGTTTACGAAAGCTGCTGGGGGTGAGATTCGCATTCAGGTGCAGATGGTCGGCGGGCATCCCGAGATCAGGGTGAGCGACACAGGAATCGGAATTCCGGCCGGTGAACTGGGCAAGATATTTGACAAGTTCCATCAGGTTGATGGCGGATTGACACGCGAGGTCGGCGGCAGCGGGCTTGGACTTGCGATCTGCAAGGGAATCATCGAGGGGCATGGAGGGAGCATCAGGGCTGAGAGTGAGGTCGGGAAGGGGAGCACATTTGTGGTTGTTCTGCCGGGTGGCGAAACAGAGTCAGGTTAAAGAATCATGATCACACACATAAAGTATTACAAGAAGACCGAAAAGGGCACGAAGTACATGCAAGAAGATATTCTGACAATCTTGGGCAACGTTCTTACAGCAATTAGACCGACGCAGGAGGAACGCGACGAACTCGCAGAACTCAGCCACAGGGTTTGCGGTTATATCAGAGAGGAGGGTGTCAGGTGTGAGATTGTGGGATCTGCGGCGCGTAAAACGTGGATTTCAGGAGCACACGACCTTGATCTGTTTATAATGCTTTCTACCGACCTTACAAGGGAAGAACTTGAGACCGAAGGGTTACGGATTGCAAAACTGGTGGCGGACCGTGCAGATAGTTATGAAAAGCGATATGCTGAGCATCCATACATCCATGCTCGATTTGATGATTGCCGGGTCGATCTGGTGCCCTGTTATCAGATAACAAGCCCAAAAGAGATGAGATCAGCAGTGGATCGGACTCCATTCCACAACCAGTACGTCATACCACGAATCAGTGGTTTGGAGGACGAGGTGCTGCTGCTCAAGCAGTTCATGAAGTGTGCTCAGGTTTATGGCTCCGAACTCCGGATACGCGGGTTTTCCGGTTTTCTCTGTGAACTGCTGATCATCCATTACGGCTCATTTCTGGAGGTGATTGAGGCTGCCTGTAACTGGAGAGACGGTTTGCTGATCGAGCCTGAGGTAGCCACGTCACAGCGTGCCCGACAGAACGCACACT
>DTYY01000115.1 GCA_012961645.1 Methanosarcinales archaeon
TATGAGTATAGGGGCATTAAATTGAGAGGTCATAACTTTTGTGTAGTTACTTATAATAGATCCATCCCTAACCTGTTGAACCAATCGTCTTTTAGTACCATCCAGCATCTCATACTCTTTGTATTTTATCTTTAAGGAGTGAGATCTCATTTTAATTACCCTCCTCTACCTCCCTCATCTCTTCCTCACTCAGACCATACAACCTGCTCCCCTTATTCAGGTGAGCCGTATCCAGAGCGTTTGCGTCTTCAAAGAAGGCGTAGTCTGGAAAGTCCTGTGATTCAGTCCCAGCCTGAACCTCGAAGTCAGGTAGTACCACCTTAAATATCCGCCTGAAGAATCTTTCTTCGAGCTGTGACTCGTTCAAATCCTCAATAAACGGTTTTTCAGCATCATATATCTTCTTAATTTCATCAAACACAGCTTTGTGATCGTTTGATCGCCATTCATCATTCTTTCTGATCAGATCCTCAAGATAGTGGTTTGAGAAGAGATTACAGTTGTTTACCGCCTGAATTGATAGTTGAACCATTCCTTATATTACCTTTGCCAACATGGTATAAAATCATTTCTCTTTTTTAGAGCACACATTGCAGACGATCGTCTTCCCTGCCGTCTCAACAGCAAACAATATATCCCAAACGCCCCAAATCAGTAACGAATGACACGAAAAACACTGGTCACCTGCGGGCTGCCTTATGCGAACGGTCCCGCGCACATCGGGCATCTCAGGACATATATCCCGGCTGACATCTTTGTGAGGTCGCTTCGGAAACAGAAGCAGGACGCGGTCTTTGTATGCGGATCTGACGCGCATGGCACCCCGATCGTGATCAATGCAGAGGAACTTGGCATAACACCGTCCGAACTCGTGGAAAAGTATCATGATCACTTTTATCAGACATTTAAGTCTCTAAACATAATATTTGATGAATTTGGAAGCACAGAATCGCAGACAAACCACAACCGTACCATCGACATCGTAAACAGGCTTATAGATAACGATCATGTCTTTTTGAAAAGCATCGAGCTTGCATACTGCCCGAAATGCGACAGATTCCTGCCGGATCGGTATGTCGAAGGAACATGTCCCGATTGTGGTGAAATAGCACGGGGCGACGAGTGTGACCAGGGCTGCGGCAAACATCTTGAGCTTGGCGAGATTCTTGAACCAGTTTGTAAGATATGCCGTAGTAAGGCAGAATACAGGATGCAAGAGCATTTCTTTTTCAGATTATCAGACTTTAAAGATTTTCTTTCGGATCATCTCAACAAACTTGAAGGAACATCGAATGCAAGGAATTATGCGCTTGGCTGGATTGACAATGAACTCAATGACTGGTGCATCACCAGAAATCTTGAGTGGGGCGTCCGTTTCCCTGATCATGAAGAACTGGTGGTCTATGTCTGGGTCGATGCCCCGATCGGCTACATCTCGTTTACCGAGGACTGGGCAAACAAGCATGGGGTAGACTGGAAAGAGTACTGGATGAATCCGGGCGGGGATACCGATATCATCCATTTCATCGGCGGAGACATCATCTATCATCACTGCATCTTCTGGCCCGCCATGCTGAAAGGGGCTGGATATACGATTCCAAGAGCGGTTGTCGCATCGGGTATGGTCAAAATCGGAAACAAGACGTTTTCAAAGAGCAGGGGCTACGTTGTCTGGGTAAATGAGGATTATCTTGACAAAGGCTTCCATGCAGACCTGCTAAGGTATTACCTTGCGAGTTATACCTCGCATACAAAGGAACTGAACTTCTCATGGAAGGTTTTTCAGGAGAAGGTGAACAACGAACTCGTTGGAACGCTCGGCAATTTCATCTACCGCACATCGCTCTTTGCATACAAGAATTTTGGCGCTGTTCCTGATGGTGAAATCGATCCCGAGGTCATGAAGAATATCATGGATGCGAAAAACTCAGTTGTTGAGTCTTTCAATGAATACGAGTTTAAAAAAGGAATAGATGTTGCAATGAGCCTTGCATCGTTTGGAAATTCGTACTTCCAGTCAAAAGAGCCGTGGAAATCAATAAAGACAGATGTGTCCAGTGCAGAAAAGGTGATCCGGAACTGCCTTCAGATCGTGAAGGCGCTTGCCATATTATTCGAGCCGGTGATGCCAAAACTGGCGTCAAAGGCATGGGAACAACTCGGCATGGACGCGGAACTCGGCAATACGCCTTATGACGAGGTTGCAGCAGAGATCAGAGCCGGACAGATGCTCTCAGAACCATCGGTGCTCTTTACAAAGATCGAGGATTCAACGATAGAAGAGCTGGAACAGTGTCTCGATGAACGGGTTCTGATGGCGGCAAAGAAGAAACACGTCTCTTTTGAGGAGTTTTCAGAACTGGACATCCGCATAGGAACGATCATACAGGCTGAACCGATCAAGAAATCAAAGAAGCTTCTGAAACTGATGATTGATCTTGGCGAGACCAGATCTCGGCAGATCGTTGCTGGAATCGCAGAGACCCACAAACCGGATGATCTCATCGGAAGACAGGTTGCGGTGCTTGCAAATATGGAGCCTGCAAAGCTATTCGGCGTCGAGTCGCGGGGCATGATCCTTGCGGCTGATCAGGATGGCGCAATCCTGCTCTCGCCAGAGCGCAAGGTTCTGGCAGGAACTTTCGTGCGGTAAGCGGGCTGTGTGAAAAAGAGTCCATAGTGCAAGTTTCGCTACAATCCTGATCTGATGAAGCAGAAAGATGCGGTCAGGCAGGCGGTTAAGAGTGGAAGCGAGTTGGATACGGTCAAATGGCTCATATCGAAGTATAATCTGAAGCAAATCCTGAAATATACTTAAAATGATGGTAAATCAGAGCTACAGATAGATTAAAATGAGATTAAATCAAGGAAAGATCGATATGGATTCTTTGTTCTCTTTGCAGGGCATCCAGGATTGTCGGCTTAGGAGGTGCTTGCAATCTATAAGAGCCGGGAGATTGTGGAAGAGGGATTCACAGCCTTAAAATCAGATATGGCGGTCGATCCTGTGTACCACAGCAAAGATATGTGTATAGAGACGCATACTCTTGGAAAGGCTCAACACATCGTTTACATTTTGTGGAGA
>DTYY01000116.1 GCA_012961645.1 Methanosarcinales archaeon
CGGATCCGTTTGTGCTTGCGAGGCAGCGAGACCAACGGCATCGATGAGGTGGAGCTGCACCTCAAGAAACTGACAGGCGTGGTGAGGACATGATCATGGAGGCTGTCTACGAGTGGGGCGGGGCGATCAACTGGAGCGGACACTACGCGATCAGCGATGAGATCCGCGAGCACCTGCGGAAGATGGTTGGTTGACCTGCTGCTGGCAAACGATGGATGTGCTTTTCTCAAAAACCGTTTGCGTGGGTCATCCACGGTTGCGAGCGGCAGGCGGCACGGTGGCGCATAAGCCACCACTTCTTTTTTTATTCACGAGCGATTTTTAATCGATCTGAGCGCATTGCTTTGTTGCAGACGTGCAAAAGACAAACACCACAGTGTAAAATTCTTTGGACTGTTAAGGTTTTTATCCCATTAATGCGCAATACGCGAGCATGGCAGAACCGATTCGACTTGGCTTTGTTCTTGAGGGCGAGGACGCCCGCGAGTTCTGGGAGCATGTGAAGAACCCGGAAAGTCACGAAAGAACAGGTGGAGTTCTTCAGAGAGGCGATTAGGGTGTACAATGCGCACGGATTCTAATTTATGCGTTCACGCTTCTCTTATGATGAGTTGAAAATCGTTCCGTATATAGAACGTCATTAAGTATCACGTTTTGAATCAGTTTCATCGGAATTAAATGATTTTTTAAAACAAACACACACAAACATATCTTTATCAGTCAGAAGCACTCACCTATCTATCATGGATTGTTCATTGCGTTTTCTTGGCGGATGCGGAGAGGTTGGCAGATCAGCGGTTCTGGTCGATGATGAAATTCTGCTCGACTACGGGATAAAACCAGGCGAGTCGCCTGATCATCCGCCATCATATCCATTGAACGGAATCACGCCACAATCGATCATCATCTCACACGGTCACCTCGATCACTGTGGACTGGTGCCCAATATCATGGATGTCTGCCCGCAGGTCTATTCTACGCCGATTACCAAGCATCTCGCATCGTTTCTGGCGAAGGATACGCTTTCGATCGCAGAGCGTGCGAGACAGGTGCCGCCGTTCTATGCAGAGGACATCTATGAGTTTACGCGAAATGCACGCACCATCGATTACAGGGAGACGTTTGAGTGTGGCAGATACAGAGCGCAACTATATGACGCAGGGCACATACCAGGTTCGACATCGGTTCTCCTCGAATCTGAGAACGGGACCCGGATACTGTACACCGGTGATGTGAACCTTATAGATACGCGTCTGCTTAACCGTGCTGCTCGGCAGCCCAAAGCCGACATCCTGATCATGGAAAGCACGTATTATGGCACCGATCATGCCCCAAGAGAGGAACTGGAGCGTGAGTTCGTTGATTCGATCCGCGAAACGATCGAGCACGGTGGCAATGCGATCGTGCCATGTTTTGCAATCGGAAGAACGCAGGAAATCCTGATGATACTGCATAAATATGGACTGCATCCTTATGTTGATGGGATGGGGGTTGAAGTGTTCCGCATGATGATACAGTACCCTGAATACCTGCGGGATTCAAATACGCTCCAGCAAGCTTTCGACAATGCTACCGTGGTGAAACCGAACAGGCGGGCACAGCTGTTAAAAGAGGCTTCTGTCATCGTTACGACTGCAGGGATGCTAAACGGCGGACCTGCGCTGTATTATATCCACAAACTGCACGATGATCGGTACAGCAAGATTCTGCTGACCGGATATCAGGTCGAGGGCACCAATGGACATCATGCACTCATGCACAGGCACATCACCATCGGTAAGCGGGTACTGCGTCTGGGCATGCATGTGGAGCAGTACGATTTCTCCGCCCACTGTGGAGATGGTGAGTTAAAGGCGATCGTGCGCAGGTTCTGTGACCTTGGTGGCGAGATCGTGTTTGCGATGCATGGCAACAACCCAGCCGATTTTGCATCATGGATCTCTGAACACAAAATCGATGCGATAGCACCCGAAAACGGCGACGAATTCATGATAGAGTGATGGACTGGTAGATTGAACACCGATTTTTGTAGAAAACCAAAATGGGAGCATTATACCATCGGAATAACGATCCGATAATGAACGAGTGATTCCACTCAGAGATCTGGCATGATCTTTGTGGTGGTTCTTGGGTATGATTTAGTGGATGGGCTTCCGTCTGCTCTGTCCTGTGGACACCATTGGTTCGTAATTGTTATTGATAACCTCATCGGTGATCATCCGTTCAAGTTCCTCTTTAACCTCGTGCTCTGGCAGTTTCAATATATTGGACATAACTTTTACATCTCTGACATTGATCAGTGATAGTAGATCCAGGATACGCACCCTCAACTCGCTGTGAATTGCTTTATCCTTTGCAGCCTGTATCAAATCGAAAACCGACATGATCGTGCGTGGATTACTGGATTCGATTCTGACCGTTGTCCCATAAGAAGTGGTGATCAATAACTGTGTTCCAAGATCAAGTATCTCCACATTCTTGATTCTGGAGAATGGGACGTGCTGCCACAACTTCTCTTTTTTGACACGTCCGACTGTGTATAATTCTCCATCCGACCATGATACCGTGACCACATCCTCTCCCTCTTCCTCCCGATCCATTCTCTTGAGTGATGCGATCAAATCTCTATCGAGTTCTGTCTCTATCAGATCTTTTACTGCTTTTAAGAGTCTATTCGCTTTCCGGGTGAGATTTGTCGATTTGGTACACAATTCAGCATTTTGCAGGGCAAGTAAACTTTTTTGCAGTTCTTCTTCCTTACCGCCGAACAATATGAGCATGATCGACCTCTCTTTTATCCCTTCTGATAATAGATATAACAACTTTTTATCAGATTGGGTCAATTTTAGTTCCCTGTATTTGGATAAACTCACCAGTGATTGCAGCTGAGTTGTTATATCACCAATCACATCCTTTTCACCAGCGAATATGATGATCGAAGTGATCTCGCGTTTGCTGAATGTCGATTGTTTGGTGTAATCAACCACCAGAACA
>DTYY01000117.1 GCA_012961645.1 Methanosarcinales archaeon
ACAGCGAATTTGGTCTCGGGGATCAGCACTGAAAACGCCTGCCAGACAATTCGACAGTTCCTCGATTGAGCCAGTTGACGCCCGACATCACACAAGATGGCAGTCACGAGCACGGCAAACATTTATTAAGTAACAAAACTCATCCAAACTTGAGTAAACGGATGTACGATAGTGAGTTCGGACATAAAGCAGTATATCCATCGACTCTCGACGACTAAAGAACAAAAGGAGAGCGGATTTCAGAAATGCTTTGCCAAACAGACATATTGAAAGGTGTTGTGAGTGTCTGAACCATCGATCATCGTTGATGTAACCGATAGATGTATAAATCTGTATGGTGATATGATTGCCTGTAGAAGATAGAGATTTTATAAAGATAAATTATACCGGACGATTCGAGGATGGTACGGTCTTTGATACCACCGATGAAGAGATCGCAAAAGAGAGCGACATATATGATGAAAATGCCAGATATGAGCCATTCATCGTCATCGTTGGTGCAAAACATGTTGTAGAAGGGCTGGATGAGGATTTTATCGGAAAAGATATTGGATATCACGGAACAATCAAGGTTCCGCCTGAAAAATGTTATGGCGAACGCAAACCAGAGTTGATAACAACGCATCCCACTACCAGATTCAAGGAGAAGCTATCGAAAGGTATGCGAGTGAGCATCGATGGGAAAGAGGGCACGGTTGTCATGACGATTGGACGTAAGGTGCGGATCGATTTCAACAACCCGATGGCTGGCGAGACACTGATCTTCGATTACACCATCGAAGATATCATCGATGAAGACCTCGAGAAGATCAGGTATCTGCTGAAATCAAACTTTGCGACGGATTTTGATGTGAAGATCGATGATGGTAATGTTCTGATCGAATCGCCGCATATACTGCTCTTCAATGAGCGGTGGCTGGTCCTGAAAGAGAGACTCGCACAAGAATTACTCCAATCACTCGATATTGAGAGCGTGAAGTTCGTTGAAACATATAAAGGATCATGAAAGCGTGTATTATGTGCGGCGGCAAGGGCACAAGACTGCGTCCGATGACGCTTGAGCGCCCAAAACCATTGATCCCGCTTCTGAACAAACCATCGGTCACGCATCTGATCGAGCACCTGAGGGGAGAGGGGTTCACAGATATCGTGATGACACTCGGTTATCTCAGCGATATGATCGAAAGCGAGGTTAGCCGCATCAATGGTATCAATATCAGGTGTGTCTATGAAGAGACTGCGCTTGGCACGGCGGGTGGAGTTAAGAACGCCAGAGCATATCTCGAAGATGGTATTTTCATGGTTGTTGGCGGCGATCATGTCCTTGATATGCAACTGGACGAGATATACCGATTCCACGAGCGAAACGATGCCATGGTCACCATCGGACTGATTTGCATCGACGATCCATCAGAATATGGGATATGCGATATGGATTCAGAGAATGTGATCCATCGATTCCTTGAAAAGCCGAATCCTGGGGAGGTGTTCAGCAATCTTGTGAATACCGGGATTTACGTCTGTGATCCTGAGATACTGGACTGGATTCCTGACGGGGAGATGTACGACTTTGCAAAGAACGTCTTTCCTGACCTGCTCGATGCAGGCAAGCAGATCAACGGCTATCTGGTGCAGGGCAATTGGACAGATATCGGAAATCATGAGATGTACCGGGCTGCCTGCAGATGGAAGCTCAACCGGATGTTTGATATGCCTGCCAGCAAGCACAGACATACGCTTGCCAGCGCAAGGATCAAAGATCCTGTTGCGATCGCAGATGGGGTCGATATCGGCTCATCCATGATCGTTGGTCCGGTGATGATCGGCGAAGACACAAGCATCGGCGACCACGTACTGATAGGACCGTATACAACGATCGGATCAGGCTGCGTGATCGAGGACGACGTGCACATCTTAACTTCTTACGTCTATGATAATGTTCACATCGAAAAGGGTTCGGCAATGTTCAGTTCCATCGTAGATAACGACGTTCACATACACAAGAACTGTACACTTGAAACCGGGACGGTGCTCGGACAAAGAGTGGTCGTTCTGGACGATGTAATCATCTCTGGCGTACAGATATGGCATGGTATAACCGTACCAGAGGGGGAGCATGTGATGGCTAATATGACTGATGCAATAGCATGATGCTTTTATACTATGACTGTCAATTATAAGAGTGGGGAACCGCATGAAAGCAAACCAGCACTTCCATCAGAATAACTCAGCGCAGGTTGGCATAGGCACGCTGATCATATTCATATCGATGGTACTTGTGGCTGCGGTTGCATCAGCGCTTCTGATCAAGACATCCGGCGTTCTCCAGCAGAAGGCATCCCAGACAGGTCAGGAGACGACGCAGGAGGTCGCTTCGACCCTTCGCATCGATCGGGTCATCGGCGAACGTGACTATTATCTGTCCCTTAACCTGAACGATTCTGGATATTTCCGAAAGGACGATGGCACGGCACTGACAGATTTTTCATACACATCTCCAGTCGGTGGCTATGTCGAGATCGAGAACCCGAACAGCACCAAATCCTTTTCCATAACCATCAATAGCAGCGATGCCGATGACTTCACCAACGTCTCGCAGACGGTCTCGGCAGGGAGCGTTTATGAATGCTACCTCAAAAACCCTGGAACATACACCGTAGATTCCGGTAATAATTCTGTTAACATAACGGTACAGCGGGACAATTATGAGTACGGGTATATATCGAAACTCCACCTCACGATGAGGCTTGGCGCCGGAAGCGAGGATATCGATCTCTCACAGTTGATCGTGTACCTGTCAGATGCAACACATACAGCTGATGTTAATTACCATTTGGAAAAACGAAATGGCATCTATTTTGCGAATAACACTTTAACCTCAGAGTATTTCTCAATCAACGCGATACGGATCAGGGATGACGCCACCTTCGATGCCACCCAGCCGGTTCTGCGAACAGGTGATGTGATGGAGGTGACCGTGGATATACGGAAGGTCTTCAAGTATGGGGGCGCATATCCAGATCCCTCGTACACCGGAATTGCCACCCGGACAGCCGTTGATCTGCAGATCAGACCTGAAGCCGGGTCGCTTGTGATACTGGAACTGATAACACCAGGCTCGTACTTCAAGTCCAAGTACATACAGATCATGATATGATCTGATGAAAGCCTACATCCTTGATCTCGATGGTGTGATATATCGCGGCAGCAGTCCAATCGATGGCGCGCCCGGAGCGGTCAACCGACTGCAAGACCACGCAGAAGTGCTCTTTCTGACGAACAACTCAACCCGGAGCAGGTCGGCTGTTGCGGCGAGATTGAGTGAGGCAGGCATCAGGTGCAAGGAGCACGATGTGATCACTGCCGGGTACGCCGCTGCCGTCTACATCAGAAAGCGATACGGCGCTGGCACGGTCTATCCGATCGGTGAAGCGGGTTTGATCGAGGAATTGAAAGCACAGGGGCACGCGATCAGCGAGGATGCGGATTTTGTTGTTGTCGGGCTCGATCGTGATCTCAGTTACGAGAAGTTGAGAATCGGGCTTCAGAACATCTTGGATGGTGCAAAATTCATCGCGACGAACACCGACCCGGTTCTTCCGACAGAAACTGGTTTTGTGCCTGGTGCAGGCGCAATCGTGCGTGCGCTTGAGACCGCCTCAGGGCAGTCGCCGGTTGTCACAGGCAAGCCAGAGCCTCCGATTATGGATATCGTACTCGAGCATCTGGGGCTGGATGCAGACGAATGCACAGTTGTTGGCGATCGCCTCGACACCGACATCCTTGCAGGCATCAGATGCGGCATGAGGACGGTGCTTGTGCTGACAGGTGTTGAGACGATGGCAAGTGTTGAACGGTCTGATATCAAGCCCGACTGTGTGATTCAGAGCATAAGGGAGCTTTTGGTAGCGCCCGGAAGGCGATGACCCGATTCTTGGTAAACCATAAGTATCATGCGCCTGAACAGACCTATGATGGAGTTTCAGATCATCGATGCCGATTATACTCTGGACGATGGAAAGCCGGTTGTGAGGCTGTTTGGGCGCAATCCTGATGGGCAGAGCGTATGCTGCTTTGTCCCGGACTTTGAGCCGTATTTCCATGTCCAAGCGGCTTCGATCGAGGGTCTGCTCGAGGATATCAAGGAGATCCCTGAGATCAAGCGGACTGAGATCGTTGAGAAGTACGAGCCGATCGGATATCAGGAACATCCGACAACGATGGTGAAGGTGGTTGTTGGTAAGCCAAAGGACGTGCCAGCGATCAGAGACGAGGTGAAGAGGCGGGCTGATCGTATATATGAGACCGATATCATGTTCAAGAATCGGTTCATGATCGATCGGGGAATCTCTGGCATGGGTTGGGTGCGGACTGGAGACGAGGTCGTTATACTGCAGCATGGTGTGAACAGCGACGTGGTGGTCACGTCACAGGTATCACCGGTCGAGGTTACCAAAAATGCACCGCTGCGGTACCTTGCATTCGATATCGAGTGTCTGGTCGATGTGGGTATGCCAACTCCTGACCGCTCGCCGATCATCATGATCTCACTTGCGTTCAGACCCGCGTACACCGGAGAAACGCTCGTTCTGGTTGCGAAGAAGGTTGAAGGCGATGGTATTGAGTCTTTTGACGATGAAACCGGGATGCTGAATCGGTTTTTTGAGATTGTGCGAGATTATGACCCTGATGTGATCCTCGGCTATAACTCAAACGAGTTCGACTTCCCATACATCACTAGACGTGTGGAGGTGCTTGAGGAGCAGGGGAAGAAACTGCGGGCGGACATCGGCAGGGACGGCAGGACCGTCTTCTGCCGCAAGATCGGGAATACCACGCGTGTGAACGTCACAGGCAGGATCGTTGCCGATGCTCTACCGCTGATCCGCAGGGAATACAGCATCAAACAGTACACATTAAAGAACGTGGCTCAAACGCTGCTTAACATCGATAAATTCGATGTTTCTGTCCAGCAGATGGCTGAATACTGGAACGACGACGGCGAAAAGCTTGCCGAGTTTATCGAATATGCTCGCCGTGACGCGGTTCTTGCACTTCATCTGATGCTTGATCTGCGGTTGCTCGACAAATACGTGGCACTTGCGCAGGTGAGCGGCGCCCTGCTTCAGGATGTGCTCGATGGCGGGCAGAGTTCGATGGTCGAAAACCTGCTGCTCCGGGAGTTTGGGAAGAGAGACCGCGTGATTCCACCGAAACCTGACCACGGGGGGCGGTACAATGCGCCTGATGAACTGAAGGGTGGTGCGGTGCTCGAACCGGTGCGCGGGCTACTGAAGGATGCCGTGGTTCTCGACTACAAATCGCTGTACCCGACGATCATGATGGCGCACAACCTCTGCTACAGCACAGTCATCATAGACAGCGAAACCCGTGTTCCGGGAGTCATCCGGGCACCGTCGGGGGGTGAATTCGTCCCTGCGGAGGTGTATCATGGAATCGTGCCCGGAATTCTTGAAAACCTGCTGAATCGGCGGACTGAAACGAAAAAGATGATGCGAAGCGCAGATGGGGAGGAATACAGGGTGTTGAATGCGACTCAGAATGCGCTCAAGATTCTGCTGAACAGCTTTTACGGATATTCTGGTTACGCGAGGGCTCGCCTGTACAGCCTCGTTCTTGCCAATGCAGTGACCAGTTTCGGACGTAAAA
>DTYY01000118.1 GCA_012961645.1 Methanosarcinales archaeon
ATAAATCATTTTTGCTAATCGATTGAACTTTCATATCGATAAGATAATTTTTGATCTCTTTTGATATATCATCTATCACTAAAATCACATTCCCATCATTAAGTCTTTCACGATCGAAATTCAATCTCAATTCCGCATAAATGTCGTCTGCTTTACTTTTATTGTAGATATTAAGCTTTTTTATTTGATATACTACTCCAAAGTTTGTAGATAGATCAACACCCTTGTCATGGGCAGACGTTCGAGTATCTCGATAGACTTTGCAAGCAAATTTTTCGAGATGAACTTTGATTATTGCAAAACTAAATATCTCAAAGTTTGTTGGGTTTTTATTGATGTGTGCTCCTACTACATCAAGGAACTCGCTCTTATTCTCTGAAAGTTTGGACCGAAAGTCGTGATTACCTAGCTGAGGCAATATTCCTATTTTTGTTTCGATGTGCTGTTTAATTCTTTCTGGGATCCATGCGATAAGCACATTTGCATTTGTAGAATAGGGATGGAGAAACTCATACCGCTTGTCACCAAGAATTTTTACAACGTTATACTTTGGCAAATTTCTAGATGGATAAGCATCATAGTACTTTCCGCCAATGTGCAAATCGTGTTTAAGATAATCTTTCATATATTTAACAGAATCTTCATAATATCTTCGAATCTCCTCATCTGAAAATATGTTTGTGTTATTCTCATGTCGCGCCTTCGCCAGCCCGAGGGTTATTAGAGGGAAAATAATCTTTGTCTGGGAGCGTTTTAGCATAAGGTCAATTTTATCTTTGCAAAATTGCAAATCATTTTTTTCACAATTCATATTAGCTACTGATATATATTGGGGGACAATCAGAGTAACAAAAAATGCATATTGAATTGGGATGCTGCAATAAACCCCCACTTCTTCTGCCTATACGGATATATCCCTCTGGTTTCACCCAGATTATCTTTTCTCTGTATTTGAAACCTTCTTCCATGAATACTTTCGTCACATCTGCGACAACAGGATACTTCTCTCCATTAATCAGAGTATCATCGACAACAAGAGCGGCAATCCTTCCTTCGTCAATCACTCTATGTAATCCCCTCGCCATGTTTCGTATCAACATTAGGAATCGGTCATAACTCTCAAATAAGCCAGGATAGTCAAAAGGAGCGTTGAAATAAGGTGGAGAGGTTACAACTAAATGGATACTATTGTCTTCTAACTCGGTCATCTTCTGGCAGTCGCCAAAGATGATTTTATCTTTCCATCCATCTCCCATTTTATCTCCGCATCAGCAATTTGCTCAGATCGCCGCTCGTGACCATCCCGATGACCCTTCGGTCATCGTCGATCACAGGAAGTGCCGAGATCTTGTGTCTTTCCATCTTCCGCGCCGCAATCTCGACAGGCTCGTCAGGCGTGCTCGTGATCACATTTGTTGTCATAGAACTCCTGACATCGCCGGTCTCACCGTGGGCTACCGCTTTTGAGATGTCCCACGAGGTGACGATCCCGATCAGGGCGCCGCCCTCTGATACCACGGGCAGGTGGTTGAAGTTGCCCTCTATGAGCAGTTCGGCGATATGTTTGATATCAACATCAGTTCTGATAGTATGCACGCGTTCTGACATCACGTCCCGAACCAGCGGCTGCTCATGGATCTCACGCATCGGTTTTGTCGTGCCGCGGGATCTGATCTGCTCAGCCGGGCTGCTCACGAAAAACTCACCATCTATGATCCATCGTTTCAGTTCACCTGCAACCATCCGTGCAATATTAAAACTCGAAAGTGGAGAGGTCCGAACCTCCCTGCCGTCGAGATCGATGATTCCTGACTTCAGCTCCTCGTACGTGACGTCCCGAAGCACAGGGCGGCTGCGCCGCGGAATCCCGTAGTCATAAACGCTCGTTCTGATCTCGGCGTCACTGATTCCTGCCGCGGCTGCGATATCCTCACCAAGGATCGGGATAGGGACGCCGACTCCGACATACATGCTGATGCCGTATCTGTGGAGGACCGCCCCGCGCACGTATCGTGTATCCATATCTTTGAGATTGCCACACGTCATCAGCGTTCCGAAACGGTTATCGGGGTCGTGCTGGGTTCCGCTGCCGATCACATACCCTTTCGCGCCTCCGAGAAATATCCGTGTGCCTGTACCGATCGTCCTGAATTCGGGGTCATTTGAGATCGGTGATAGCACGCCAGAGCCTGAATAAGCGACATTGCCGAATCTCGGCAGCAATGTTCCCATGTATGTGTATAAAACGCGTCTTGTTGAGTTTGTTGCGGCAGCGTAACGCTGATAAGCGTTTCTCGGGTTCACCATCACAGTCTGGTTCAGATCATCGATGGTGATCGTTGTATCCAGCATCTTGCGTGGATAGCAGTCTGTTCCTGATGATTCGGCATGTACATCGATGCTCTTTCCCGCGATCAGATCCTCGATCACATGCCCTCCGCCGTACGATTCATCCGATCTGGATGGTTGGGTTGCGCCGATGTATGCATCGACCGCGGCTATGCCAGGGTACGCCTCAACATCGTTTAGATACACGCGCTGCATCCGTATCGGCGGATCAGAGTGCCCGAAATTTAAGAATGCGCCTGATGAGCACATCGCTCCGAATGTGCCTGTCGTGACCACATCGACCTCCTGCGCCGCTTTCCCTGTTCCGTGCTCTCGCACGTATTCGGTCATCTCCTCTGCTGTGAGGATGAGGGCACTGCCATCTCTGATCCGCTCGTTGATTTCGGATATTGTTTTCGCTGCCATTCGTTATGTGATACTCGATTCCATCATATTTATAGACATTCCAACTTATCCAAGTGTCTTCTTATGCGTCTTATGCCGGCGCAGGGTTGTGGTTTCGGACACGCCTCCCCCGGGTTTTTTAGAAAAGTAACGTCGATTCCCATCTCCACTGCTCCATTCGCGCCACTGTGATTCGCACGCTGTCTCAAGGAAACTGTTTTATTTATGCATCGCTATGGTTTTCTGTTATCGATGCGAGGATATAAGAACCCTTTAACCCGTAACCTGTAACCATGTGGCAAGAGATCTCACGATTCGGAAAGAAACTTGTTGAATACGGGCTTGTCGAATCGCATTTCGGCAATATCAGCATCCGCACCGGGGATACGATGCTGATCACCCGCAGTGGATCCGCGCTCGATGAGATCGATCAGGACGCGGTGGTCGAGGTTGGAATCGAGAGATCCTCGAGCATGGACCTGATCGCATCATCCGAAACGATCGTGCATCGTGCCATATACAGGAACACATCGGCGCTTGCGATCATACACGCTCACTGCCCTTATGCAGTGATCGAGTCCTTGATCGGCGACTCCGCGATCGTGCCGGTCGATAGCGAAGGCATATACTTTCTGCATGAGATTCCGGTCGTGACAGGCGGCATCGGCACCCCCGACCTCGCAGAGAACGCTTCCTCTCTCTTGCGTGAACACAAAGGCGTGATCATACGCGGACATGGCACAATCGCCACCGGAATGATCCTTGAGGAGGCGTATGTGGTGACGTCCCAGATCGAGCACAGTTGCCTGGTGAAATACCACGTCGATCTCTTCAATCGATTTAACGAGTGCAGGATGGGCGGGAGGTGAAGGTTAAGGATGTATGCGGTGGTGATGGCTGGCGGCGTCGGAAGCAGGTTCTTTACAGACGGGTGGTGCGGCGAGAAGCCGATGGTCAAACTTCGCGGTATTCCGCTCATCGATTATATGATCGATGCGCTCAAGCGCAGCGCATTAATCGAACGTATCTTTGTGGTAACGTCACCAAGCGTGCCAGAGACCAGAGAGTATTTAAAGGCTCGTGAGGATGTCGAGGTTCTCCCGGCGCCAGGTCTCGGTTATGTCGGCGACATGGTTCACGGGATAAAAGCGGCTGACATCAGGGCTCCTGTGCTCGTTGTTATGTCCGATCTTCCGCTTGTAACGCCTGAAATGATCGATAAGGTTGTTTCGACCTACAATCAGCGAGTGGAGCCTGCGCTTTCGGTCCATACTCCGCTTTATGTCTGTACAAAACTTAAGCAGCGTCCAACTGCAGTGTTCAATCGTGATGGCGAGTTGATCGTCCCGTGCGGCATCAATGTCCTTGATGGCAGATTGATCGACGAGGAGCAGCCTGATTTTAATCTGATTCTCCCTGATATCGAGGTTGCGCTGAATGTGAACACGGTTCAGGACCTTGTTCGGTGCGAACAGATGTTGCTGGATAGAGAAGGGTGATTTTGCGAACAAAAGGGGCTTCTCACGCCGCTTTGCGGTGTATACGATCTGTTGAGCTTTTTTGGGCAAGCGGTGCAAGGAATCCTTTCTCAGTTAAAAGCATGACGATATGATTATGCAGGAAAGTTTGAGTATCTAATAAGGCAGAAAAAAGAAGGACACAACTTCATCTGAGAAGGGTGGTTTTCAAATGCGATGGACACAGAATAAATTCATAAGATCACTTGGAATATCGATAGTAATCGCGTTCGGAATGGTTTCAGCCACTTTCGGTGCGATCAACCTCTTCGTGGAAGGCGGAAATCCGGTTCCACTGCCGGTATTGCTGATGGCGTTTGCAATCGTCTTCGTGCTCGGTTCGGTCTTCTTTGAGGAGCGGGGTGCAGACAGAATCGGTGCACTGATCGGCGGTGGCATCGCTGCGGCTGTGGTGTCACTGGTTCTGGTGCTGATCTGCGGCGGCGTGATCTACCTGCTGATTCATGCAACAGAAACCGGCGTCGACAAGATCGCATCCATGATTGCGGTGTGCATGGTCATCGGGATGGCTGCCCTCAACTACAGCACCCACCATCTGAGAGCACGCCGATGAAGACCGGCACAGTGAACTTGCCGCTGCACGGCGGTCGTGCACCAAGATGGCTCTTTCAACGGATGGTCAGGCTCTCACGTGAGATCGCCAGGATCATCGTCTATGAGTACGGGACAGATGAGTTCCTCCACAGAATCGCGGACCCGTACTGGTTTCAGGCGTTCTCATGTGTGCTCGGATTTGACTGGCACTCATCAGGCACAACGACTACGACCTGCGGCGCACTCAAGGTGGCAATCGATCCTGAGGAGATGGGAATCGCTGTTGCCGGTGGAAAGGGCAGGACGTCAAGAAAGACGCCTGATGAGATCAGGGCGATATCAGAGTCGGATGCGTTCTCGCTCTCTGGAAATACGGTGGACGAGCTCGTATATTCGAGCAGGATGTCTGCCAAGGTCGATAATACGTGCGTGCAGGACGGATACCAGCTGTACCACCACTGTTTCGTCTTCACAAAGAAGGGCGAGTGGGCGGTGGTACAGCAGGGGATGAACGAGCAAGATCGCTATGCACGGCGCTACCACTGGCTGTCATCAGATGCCCTGCGGTTCGTCTGTGAGCCGCATCTCGGGATCTGCTGCGACCGGGTGAGTGCAGAGGGTGAGGTGCTTGATATGACCGCAGAGGTGAGCGAAGAGACGAGGAAGACGAGCCTTGATCTCGTGAAGGACGATCCCGATCATCTGATGCGGTATTTCAGATCGGATGCAAGCCAGACGACGCTGTTTGAATTTGATGCGCCTAACAGATCATTCTCCATGCCGCATCACCACCCGGTTCTTGGCTGTGATATCGGGAAGCAGGGCTGGAAGGTTCTTCGGAACGCATACGAACTTCAGCCTGATAGTTATGAGGAACTTTTGTCGCTTGTCGGCATGGGTCCAAAGAAGATCAGGGCGCTTGCTCTCGTCTCTGATCTGATCTATGGGACAGAACCAAGCTGGCAGGACCCTGCGACATACTCGTTTGCGCATGGGGGGAAAGACGGGTACCCGTATCCTGTGGACCGGGATACGTATGATCAGACGATAGAGGTGCTGCGGGATGCGATCGAGGGCGCTGAGATCGGGCGGGAGGAGAGGTATCGCGCGATACGGAGGCTGGGGGAGTTTGTTTAGTGCAAACCCGATAAAATCGGAGATGTTCGATGCTAACCGGATTGTGCTGACTACACGAGATATGGCTGTACACTCTGTTTATTGTCCATCTGGAAAGGGTAGAAAGTTTGAATAACTCTCTGCCAGTTCGTTAAATTCAGATTCAGAGAAACCAGTTATGGCTCTTATTAGTCTATCGTCACCCAACGCTCGATCAATG
>DTYY01000119.1 GCA_012961645.1 Methanosarcinales archaeon
AGTTCCAATATATCTAGTTCATCTTCAATGACTACTATTTCTATGTTTGTATTTTGCATGTTACCGCGTGAGTTCGAATCTCACCCTCGGCGTGCATCATAAAACAGGGCTTCCGTCTCCTGGAATGATGTCACATAGTTGTGTCAAGTCAAGCCGTAGATGACTCCTGTGTCTCGCACCATCTTATGATGCTTAAAATGACATAAGATGCAACCATGACTCGCATCATCGTCATCTCGGATACGCACGACCACGAGCTGCCCGATAGCCTGATCACTCTGCTGAGAGGTGCGGATCTGATCGTGCACGCCGGAGATTTCACATCAAGAGCATGCTATGACTATCTGGGGAGTCTAAGTGAGATGGTCGCAGTTCATGGCAACTCTGACTGCGCAGAGTTGAGACGGCTTCTGCCTGAGCAAGCCGTATTCACAGTGGGAGATGCCACGATCGGAATGGTTCACGAGGGGCAGTTGTCAACAGGCGACACCAGCGGGCTGTGGTACCTTGCAAGGGAACTCGGCGTCGATGTGCTGATCGTCGGACACATCCATACCCCGTTCATCGAGCAGTCTGATGTGCTGATCGCATGTCCGGGCAGCCCGACCGTGCCGAGACTGGCAGATAAGACTGTAATCGAACTGGTTATCGAGGGGAGCCGGGTTCACGGGCAGATCATCTCGCTTGGGGCTGGAACGTGTTTTTTGTGATTCGGATGACCGGGATCTGTGCTATTGTGGCAGCCAAACGCTTGCTTTTCAGTCTCTTCACCGCGTGATTACAACGGTCGTACCGTCCACTTCAAGCATATCCGCCGCTCTTCAGCCAAGAACGACCTCGCGTCCGATTGCGATCGCATCTGCCGGGACCTCGAAGAGATCCTCCATGATCCGGTTTGACGCCGACTGCCTGGTGCTCGAAATCTGGTTTTCCGGCGATCACACACGGGAGTGGTTGCAATTCAAGAGATATCGTCGATGTCAACTTCGATGTCCCCTTTCTTTCAAACATGTACGATTGAATGGGCGATTTTTTATTAATATTTTTTATAAATATAATGCAAATGAATACTATGCCATAGTAAAAACTGAAATCCCAATCCTTTTTACACCACCAGCCCCAATCATCTCCGCATGTCTGGTGTGAATATGCTCCGTATGCCCGGATTATCGATCGACTGCGAGTACGACCGTGTACTGAGACTGAAGGCAGAGGGTCCGCTCTCCCACGTATGCAGACCGTTCATCAGAAGGATGAACGATCGGCTGAGTAATGAAAAGCCGGCACGGGTCGATCATGAGCAGGTCATCGCATCCACATGGCTGCCTCCGATTCCAGGAGAGGTCTTCAAACGGTTGATCAGGGCTGAAGTGAGCATCGCTCTTGGAAAGTATGTTCCTGAGACGGTTTCTTTCGAGATCACGCGGAGATGCGGATGCGACTGCGAGCACTGCGCGATGAGCGATGGCGAATACGAACTCACCCTCGATGAAATTAAGACCGCGATCGATCAGGCGCTGGATATGGGCGCATTTGTGATCACGTTCACAGAGGGCGACCCACTCCTCCGAAGCGATCTCTTCGAGTTGATCGAATACATCGATCGTGACCGTGCAATCGTCAACGTATTCACGCCCGGTCTTGAGATGACACCGGCAATCGCATCGAGACTGAAGGATTGCGGGCTTCACAACCTTCTGATCAGCATATACAGCACCGATCCATCGAAGCACGATGCGGTCAGAAGGGTCGATGGCGCCTTCGACAGTGCGATTAATGCGATCAGGTGCGGGCTTTCTGCTGGGCTGCTCGTGACCATGTCAACGCATCTGTCGCATGACCGGATGAACGGACTTCCTGGTCTGTACGATCTCGCCTGCGGTCTCGGGGTGCATGAGTTCTCGGTCTGGGAGTCGATGGACGGCAGCCTAACTGATGATGACCGCAGCCAGATACTCGGGATGTATCACCGCATCAATAGAAGCCCTGGCGGACCCAGGATGTTTGCGAACACATATTTCGAGGGCGAGCTGCTCGGATGTCTTGCAGGGCAGCGCTGGCTGCACATCTGCGTGGATGGCTCGATAAGACCATGCCCTTACATGCCGCAGACTACCGGAAATGTGCGCGACACGCCGCTTATCGATATATGGAAGTCGATCAGGGAAGATGAGAGATTTTCCGGGAAAAAAAATTGGTGCATTGCACAACCTTCGCCGAAAGCGCGAGGATGAGGTATAGTTAAATATATATACCGCAATGCACTATTAATTATCATGGACGACATCGACCAATCGATGGTGTACTTCGCATGCAATGTCTGTGATTTCGTGTTTCAATCCGATCCGAATTTCATTCCGGTCGTCTGTCCGCAGTGCGGGTGTGAGGACGTCGTGCGGACGTGAACAGGGGTTTACGATCGCGATACTCCAGAAACCGATCTGGCAACCAGATGGACATTACCGGTTCCAAGGTGGATCGGCTGCCCGACGATCACGTTCTCGGTGACGCCGCTTAATTCATCGACATCGCCGCGCATACCGGCATCGATCAGGTGATTGACGGTCACCTCGAATGCCGCTCGTGCAAGGATGCTTGCCTTCTCGCCTGATAACCCGTGCCTTCCGATCTGTTTGACCTCGCCATCGCAGGTCATCATGTCGGCAGCGAGCATGATGTGCCTTGCATCCACGTCCAGTCCCTGTTCACGCAGGGTGGATAGAATCTCGTTTATGATCGAACTTCTGGCTGCCTCGATGCCAAAGACCTCATACATCTCGCCAGGATGGTTGCTGGTCGTTCGCGTCGGACTTACGCCCTCGATATCAAGAACTTTCTTCAGAGCTGTACCTTCGGTGTACAGCACGTATTCGGGACCTTCCTTCTGTATAACCACTCGTGAAATCTCGTCAAAACCTTTAAGCACGACTTTTCTGAGGTTTCGGCTCAGCATGACCAGCGAACCGAGATCTGATTCCTTCGGTTCGAGTGTGAGCGTGTATCCGCTCACACTGATCGGGATCTTCAGCTTTCCTTCGAGTTTCTCGATGATATCAGGCAGCGTCAGGTTTCGCTCGTGTATGGCGCCCTCGTCGAGTTCGACAAAGATCATCAGATTCGTGCGGTCAGTGATGATCTCTCCCAGATCCGCAATGGTCGTCTTCTGAATCGACCATGCGACGTTCTGAGCCTTTCTTCGGCTTGCACCATCCTGCTCTTGCAGGTATACGGTCATCACGGGCGTGCTCGGGTTCTTTCGAGCATCAAGTATCTCGATCAGTCTCGGGAGCCCGAGCGTCACATTGATCTCGGCGACTCCGGCGTAGTGGAACGTACGCATCGTCATCTGGGTTCCGGGTTCGCCGATCGACTGTGCCGCCACCACACCGACCGGATCACACGGCTCAATGCAGGCATCGGCATACGCGTCAGTTACACGGGAGATGATCCTGTCCAGTTTTCCCTCGTCAGGCTTGGCAGCGAGTAGTTCCTCGCGCAGGATATCACTGACCTTCGATGGTAACATAAGAGCGCTGACCCTCTTCTCGATATCATCTGCTGTTATGCTGCCGCTCATTCCTCTGCCTCCAGTACATCCTTCACGATCCGGTTGATCTGATCACGACCAAAACCATGTGCAGGATCGATACCATCCTCACCATACACGGTCTGCACGACTACGCCGCGGGTATCTCTCACCGTACCATCGTGCTGCGCCTCCAGATCCTGAAGCGCGTTCACCATCCTCCGCTGGAGATATCCTGACTGGGATGTTCGCACCGCCGTGTCAACCAGACCTTCTCTGCCCCCGATCGCGTGGAAGAAGTACTCTGTCGGTGAAAGCCCACTCTTATATGACGATTGCACAAAACCGTGAGCATCCGCGCTGAGATCTCCTTTTTTGAAATGCGGAAGCGTGCGATCTGAGTATCCCCTGTGAATACGCTCGCCTCGCACAGCCTGCTGCCCGACACACGCAGCCATCTGCGCAAGGTTTAACATAGAGCCTCTTGCGCCTGACACCGCCATTGCAACCGCAGAATTGTCAATACCAAGGTGCACACCTGCCCGATCACCAGCCATGTCACGAACTCTCCCGAGAACCTGCATGATCCGCAATTCGAGCGTCTCTGCGGGCGTCCGCCCAGGCAATGATTCGAGCTCCTTATGCTCGTATCGATCGATCAGGTCTTCGATACCGTCTCTGCCATGTATAGCCTCTTTACTGATCTCCTGTATCTGTTTGTCCGCCTCTTCAGGGATATCCTCATCGTCGATCCCGAAGCTGAACCCGTGATACATGATGCCTCTGATCGCAAGATTGGTGACATTGTCCACAAACCGTGCGCCAGCGAAAGCCCCGTACTCCTTGATGATCTTTGTGATGATCAAGCCCTTGAAAGCGCCGATCGACTTCTCATCGATGGTGCCGCAGAGCAACTCCCCGTTATTTATGAGAACATAGGCATCGTTCGGACAGTTCTCCTCCATGCAAGTCTCGCATTCCTGGCAGATCTCTGCCTTGTATTCGAGATTCAACCCTTCTGGTAGAATTTGACTGAATATCTGCTTTCCTGTCCAGTAAGAAACGCCATCAATGATTTGATCCGGTTCTGGTAGGTCTCGCACACCAGTCTTCCTCAGAATCTCAAGCGCACTATTTTTATCAATCTGTTTCTCACGAGTCAGCAGAAACATGCCTGTGATATGATCATGAATCCCTCCGATGATCGGTCCGCCGAATCTTGGCGAGAGGATGTTCTCCTGCACCTGCATCAGGATCTTTGCCTCGGCTTTCGCCTCTTCGGTCTGCTGCACATGGATATTCATCTCATCGCCATCGAAATCAGCGTTGTACGGGGGGCAGAC
>DTYY01000120.1 GCA_012961645.1 Methanosarcinales archaeon
CCATCCAGTCAACAGATCCTGGCTCGTATCCATCGACCTCGATTCCGCGATCGGTCGCATCCAGAATCTCCTGGATCGCATCAGCGACCCCCTCCACCGTTTTGCAGGTCGTATCGATCTCGTAAACCTTATCACACCACTCCACCGCCTCAATAAGGATCACATCGACCGCCTCTGCCTCAACGTTCTCCCTGACCTTTGCAAGAGGATACCCGCGCCTCCTAAGACGCCCCTCAAGTTCGTCAGGCGAGAGACGGAGCACGATTGCGACATCACTGAAATGGTGCGAGAGATGCCCCTCGATTATGAGATCACGGCCCCTTTCTTCTGCAATCTCACAAATGCGATCGTACACCATATCCATATCAGCGATCAGAGACCCCCTCTCACCGTCAACACCCGAGTACAAGCCCTCTTCTCTGATGATTTCATTCAGATCGAGCACGCCTCCCAGAAGAGCAGATGCAGACGTCTTTCCTGTTCCAGGCGTGCCTGTAATCCCGATGATCATGGTTGTGTATCACGAATCCTTTGTACCAGACTCCGCAGTGCATCTGCCACCTCATAGCCAGAGGCTGCCCAGTGTACGACCACGCCATCGATGCCACATACATTGACCAGCCCTGACCGCTCTGACTGGCAGCACCGCGTAATGAACGGCTTTGTGATCCTGTATGCGCCCCCGGTCTGCGAACAGATGTTGATAAATTTATATTTCAGGTGAGGGAACTGCTGGTCCATGATCATCCTTGAGATGTCACACCCGATCAGAGTGGCAGGCTCTGTTATCTCCTCGCTGTCGAGGTATCTTCCGGATAGACCCGATGTGAAACACGGAAAAACCGCGTCCTCGCCCTCGAACTGCCTCAGATCCAGGATGTTGTGTGTGAATGTGACGCCGAGTTCGCCGAGCAGACAGTCGCCAAGTTGCCCGACCATGTACGTGAGCCAGCCTGGAACAGGTGGGATCACATCGATCACATCGATCTCGATCAGGTCGCCTGGATCGGGGCGGTGCACAAAAGTGAGATGCTGGTCCACACTCCTGAAGATGACGGTGTTCACAATGTCTGTGCAGTATTCGTGGGCTGTTTTTACAAGCAGGGTTCGGTTGTGCATGTTTACTGCTTCGTCGTGTTCTACGACTTCGTCTGCTGATGCTACCTCTGTTAACGAGGTGACCCTCCTGAACAACCCATCCCCATCGCTTGTTACGGCATAGACAGCGCAGCCATCGGATGCAAAGACGATCAGGTACTGTGAGAGGAAGTACACCTCAGATTCCCTGGTCTGGCTGGTCTTGCGGCGCAGGAGTTCACCGTGCGCAACAGGTAGCGTTCTGTCGGTGCGGATCACGCCGACGGACTTGTATTCGGCGGGGAAGATCATATCATCAGTCATCCTTGCTATTTCATTCCCCTCAGTCTGGTAAGTAAATCACTGACTGCTGGAAGACTAGTAGTAGATATCCAAAAGAAGACATTGAGCATAATAAGAAGTGGTGTGATTACATTTTGAATTGCAAAGTCATTGGGTAAATATATAGAGACAATAACTATAAGTGAAAATATTATTACCCCTATACAAGACCATTTTGAGCAGACAATATATAAATCCACACGCGACTTGATGCGCTCATACTCGTGTAACTTCGAATGTAATATTATAAAATCTTTTAAGTTGACAAAATGATTGCCATTTTCCATTTTGCCTGTGAGATCGCGCTTCTTGCTATCGACGTATTCTTTAGCATTCGGACAGGCTTTTTCTCGAAGCACAGCAAAAGATAGTAAGAAAAAAATAAATTTTTCAAAATAATTTCTGATTATTTCAGAAAACATGTTTAGTTACCATTCATCCAATTCCTTTTTCCTCCGCTCCTCATCCTCAACTGAAGCTCCAAGAAGTCCACCGATAATGCTCCCAAAAATAGCACCAGCTGAACCGCCAACTGCCCAACCGAGGAGTGCGCCACTGACAAAACCAGCTGCTGGGCGAGAACCTGAAACCGGTTCATCTGCTCTAATCAAAGTCGATCCACATAAAGGGCACAAGTCCTGTGAATCGTGAAATATTTTTAAATGGTTGGCGCAATCCGGATTCGGACATTTTTTCATTTTAACACCGTCTAATTACATTGTTTATCCTGCAATTAAATCTTTTGGATGAGCGTGTTGCAGGGACGGACCGTTACCAGAAGATGGTGAAAGGTCTCTTCGGGGCAACCACAACTCATTTGAAGAAGCGCAGGAGAGTAATTCACCATGACGGCGCAGCAGAAAAAGAAGATGCCCGAACTCTCCAGAGTCACAGACTATATCTGGGATATTCCCACCGACTATATGGAGAAGATGAGGGTGCCAGGAAGACTCTTCCTCTCTCCGACACTTTTGGAAGGACTGGAGATCGAGACACTTTCGCAAACAGCGAACGTTGCAACCCTCCCGGGCATCAAGAAGTACTCGATGGCGATGCCTGATGCGCATCCCGGATACGGCTTTCCGATCGGAGGCGTTGCTGCATTCGATGCAGAAGAGGGCGTGATCAGTCCTGGCGGGGTGGGATTCGATATTAATTGCGGCGTCCGTGTCATTCGCACGAACCTGACAGAAAAAGACGTCCGCCCGAAGATCGGAAAACTGATCGATGCACTCTTCAGGAATGTTCCGACCGGTGTTGGTGCAAAGAGCAAGCTTCGGGTCTCTGACTCTGAGTTACGCCGGGTATTTGAGGACGGAGCACGGTGGGCGGTCGAGGAGGGCTACGGTATAGAGGAGGATCTCGAGCACTGTGAGGAGAACGGGAGAATCGAGCTTCCAGGAGACCTCAAGGTGAGCGAGAAGGTGATGAAACGGGGAAAGCCGCAAATCGGAACGCTTGGAAGCGGAAACCACTTTCTCGAGGTGCAGTGCGTGCGTGAGATCTACGATCCTGATATTGCAGACGTCTTTGGACTGCGCATTGGCGATATCACTGCTATGATCCACTGCGGATCACGGGGTGCAGGACACCAGATCTGTACCGATCATCTCAAGGTGCTCGGTAAGGCGTCGAAGAAGTACGGAATCGAGCTTGTGGACCGGCAGCTTGCATGTGCACCCGTGCAGTCGAAGGAGGGGCAGGAATATTTCACCGCGATGTGCGCCGGAGCAAACTATGCGTGGGCGAACCGACAGATGATCACCCACTGGGTCAGGGAGACGTTCTACCAGTTCTTTGGCGAGGATGTCGAAATGGACCTTGTCTACGATGTGGCGCACAACGTCGCAAAACTGGAGGAACACGTGATCGATGGAAAGCCACAGATGGTGTATGTGCACAGGAAAGGCGCAACCCGGGCGTTTCCTGCAGGACACCCAGCCGTCCCGAAAGCGTACAGAAGCGTCGGGCAGCCGGTCCTGATCCCGGGTAGCATGGGCACACCGTCATACATCCTCTGCGGCATGGAAAAGGCGATGGAACTCACGTTCGGAAGTGCATGTCATGGCGCTGGAAGGGTGGGTAGCAGGAAAGCGGCGAAGAGGAAGTTTCGTGGCGAGGAAGTTGAAAAAGAACTTCTTGCGAAGGGAATTACTGTCAAGGCTACGCATCCGAGCGTGCTTGCAGAGGAGACTCCTGCGGTCTACAAGCCGAGTGATGAGGTCGTGGATGTCGTGCACAGGGTCGGGGTCGCGTGTAGGGTGGCGCAGGTCGTGCCGATCGGGGTGGCGAAGGGATAAAATGTTTTTGTGGAATTGCAGATTTGCCAGGCCTGAAAACAACTTGACCAGACTCCAGCGTCAAGTCGACCCTTGCTCATGATGGCTGAAAAACCCCGCAAGTCACATAGTTAAAGTGGTGGACGACCGATATTACTCAACACGCATGACGATATCACAGGCACACAAACGATATGAATTCAA
>DTYY01000121.1 GCA_012961645.1 Methanosarcinales archaeon
CTGGGATTTGGTGGGTTGAAACAATTGATGATCTTTTATGTCCCCTTAAAACCAACATATTTATTAGTGGGGTATAAGATGGAAGATCTAAATAGAATTCTAAAAAGGCGTATAATTAACGAAACGAAGTATATGGATGATGATAGAGCGCCTTATCTACACGATCGCGATCGAATAATATTTTCAAGGGCTTTTCGAAGATTGGCATTTAAAGCGCAAGTTGTTCCGGCATCGGGGAGAGACACTAGCGACCATATACGAACTAGATTAACACACTCAATAGAAGTAATGCAGATAGCATCATCAATAGCGTTGGACGTAAATAGCGATAAAAAGTGCAAGTTAGACATCGACTTGATTCAAGCTATATCTTTGGGTCACGATATCGGTCATACCGCCTATGGTCATATAGGTGAAAGAGCTTTATTTAAATTTATATTTGGGCAAGATAAAAATTTTGGTGATAAAGTTAGACACAATTTTCAAAGCTTAAAAATGTGTTGCTTTTTGGAAAAACAGTATAAACCGGATTTTTTCGGTTTAAATCTCACAATAGCTACACTGGATGGAATTTTAAAGCACTCTTGTTTTAAAGATCAGAAAGAACAAACTTTCTACAAGGAAATATTCAATAGCTACCAAAAAATATTTTGGGAGGAGGAAACAGTCGATCCTCGTCAGATCGATTCTCACAACAGAGAAAAGTTAAATGCAATTCTTTTTGAATACGTTTCTCCTTTGACCTGCGAGGGAATAATAGTCTCTATTGCTGATGAAATTGCACAGCTTTGCCATGATATCGAAGATATACGGAGGCTGGGTGGATTTGAATCGGTAATAGGTTTTTATGAAATGGTTCGTGAAAAAGGGGACGAAGTTGAAGAGAATTTATCAGAACATACGAAGGTGAAAGAAGTTTATGAGGATTTCGTTGAGGTTTCTAGGGGTGTTATTAAAGATAAGACTGGTGATGTTGCTAAATTGGAGCGGTTATATGTTAAATTAATGCTTAATATTTGTATACCTATCGTTTCAAAAGTGATAAAAACATTACAAGATATGGATGGGCATTCACGAAACAATTTACTGAAGGAAAGATATCTTGGTAAATTTAAAAATATTAAAGAATTGAAATTAGAACTAAAATTAAGTGAAGGAGAAATTGAGTTAATAAACTATTTGGAAAAGGTTTTTAATTATTACGAGAATAAAGTACTGATGAAACAGCCCACCGTAGCCAGATGGGACATAAAAGGAGAAGAGCTGTATAAAGAACTATCTGAGAAACTCTGCAAAGTGTTCAAGAATGACGAAGATCTGAACATTATTGATTCTAACATCCGTAAAGATTTGGAGAAAT
This sequence comes from Methanosarcinales archaeon, assembly GCA_012961645.1. Lineage (GTDB taxonomy): Archaea > Halobacteriota > Methanosarcinia > Methanosarcinales > Methanogasteraceae > Methanogaster_D. Next base: position 1,361 of record DTYY01000121.1, read on the forward strand.
CTCGCAATGCTGGGAAAGAATTTGAAAAATCACAAAAAACACTCGTGAAAGGAGTAGATGAACTCCCGATAAAGTTTGCTGTTTGGGACTATTTGGCTGGCATGACTGATAATTATATAATCAAAGAATATGAGTCCCTAACTTTTAAGCATGTTGAGATTGGATAAAATAAGGGCACCCATTACGTTAGAGAACATTTGAAAAACCAGAATTTTGATACACCACATCGTGTGGCAGCCCCTGCCGGCAGAGGCTTCCCTCGCCAAGCGGGCATCTGTATTATTCATGTCCTCCACCCCTGCTTTTGCGACCTGGAATCCACCAGAAGACCTTCTGCAAGAACAGTATGATTCTGTACTTGATCGGCAGCGCCATCGACACGATCTTCTTCGTGGATAACGCATATCTGAAGAATTGTAGTTTCTCCTTGCTCTCGATCATGTCCCGAAACGTCTCGCGATCCATGAATAACGCAAGCGGTTTCACACCAAACTGCTCCTTCACGCTCTCTGTGATGTGGTGGTGCTCACGCCGCCAGTCTGTCATCGGTCTCATCTTTGGCTTTATCGCATCAAGCGTCGTTATGAGGTTGATCGTGCCTCCCTCGATCCCGATGATCCAGTTCGTCCAGACTTCCTGCCCGGAAAAGATCGTAAGCATCACAAGCGCGTTGTCAGGTGCTGCGGCAAAGAGTTTCCTGACCGTCCGGTACTCGAGATCGGCGAGCCAGTGCGATCCGGCTGGATACTGGCATATCCCGTCCCCAAACTCGGCTGAAATGGCGTCTTTAAGCGAAAAAAGCTGTTTGATGTAGTTTGCGTCGAGATCGACAGTACTCTCGAATCTGGTGGCAATGCGGCGTATTGCCGGATAAGATACTGCATAAACGGTATTTGCGCATCCTTCGCGGTATATCTCTTTGATAACATCTTTCATCTGGCATCCGGGTGTGAAACGCTCTTTCAGGTCAGGTCTCGACCCCTCTTCTGTGTGTATGATCTTGATCGGCATACCATCGTTGTGTATGACGATGATCGCAGATCCCGGCTTTCCTCTATGGAAAAGAGCATGATAGAAGTTGTTCCACTGCTCAATCCCCCAGTCCACGATTCTGATGTTCTCGCCGATCATCGCTGGCACACCTCAAGAATCCGGACCATGTACCCCGGAACCGTGATCACCGGACCCATGACCACTTCGTTATCCGGACTTTCCAGATCAAGACACGTTCTGCCGATATCAACATCTTTTCCAGCAGGTCCGGTGTTTGCCACAAAAAGGATCTCTTTTTCATCTGATGTGTGGATCGCCACATCGATCTGCGGGTCAGTGCAGGGAATCTGCCGTATAAGTCCGGCTGCGGATGCGATAAGATCGATAATTCTGGTGATGCTTGATGACCCATCAATAGCTTTCGGAAAAAGGAATCCAAAGTGAATGATGCTTCCGCTTCCAACAAATTTCCTGTAGATGAGCGTGTTTCCGTCATCGGTCAGTAAGGGAAATGCATCTGCCGAATCGATATCAAAGAGATCTGCGTCTCTCAATTCGATGCCATCCATCCCGTCAATCGTAACCAGATCGGCTCTCTTCCATGGTCCTGGCAGATCTCTTCCAAGAATATCACACCTGCTCATCGTTTCATCAAAAACAGGAATTCTCGGTCCCATGACAAGGCATCCGCCGTTTTTTACGTAGTTGATCAGCTTCTCCTGCACACCCCTGCTCATAAAATCGAATGTAGGCACTGCAACCACCCCATATTTGCCAAGCATCTCCTCAGATAGCTCGGTATCGCCCATGCCAACAGCATACTTAGCAGCGCCAAAACCGTAATAGAGTGCATCCCACTGCCTCCCGTATTCGAGCTGAATCACGTCGCCAAACCCGAGGCAATCCTCGCTTACGTAGTATTCGGGCGTGATACCTCCGAGGATGGGGATCGGCGTCAGGAGCGATGATGCAAGTTCAAGGCGGGCACAATCGCGGTTTATCAGGAGAATCCCTTCGCATTTCACGCTCAAATCCTGATAATTCATCCGTTCAAGGAGCCGATTCAAACTCTGGTAAAACTCGAAACGATCTCTCCTGACTCCTCCGAATCGGTTGACCGGACTTCCCACCCACCGCTCGCGCTCGACAAGCATGTAGAAGTTGATACCTGAGATCCCGTGCATCAGCGCAGCGTGCGTTGTGAATCTGATATCGTCGAACATGATCGGCTTTGCAGGTATCGGGAGTGCGACGAACCCTGATGCGAACTCAGGCGCAAAAGCCACGCGACTCGTGCCATTTAGGTACTGAATGCACCGTTTGACCTTGTGGTACTCTTCTTTGTAGTAGTAGAGGTCAAAGCCGACCACATCGACGATCTTTTCCATCATGACATGGTTGTAAGGCGGTTTTGCGCACATCCCGGGAAGGTTGTGGTAGATGAGCGTGTCCACACCACGGTCTTTGAGCATCTGTGCAATGCGCCCAAGCCCGTACTGCAAATAATACTCCTTATACTCGATCCAGTCCAGATAATACGGCAGATCATTCATGCTGCAGGCGCCAAAGTCACGTGGCGGAAGCACCTCGTCAAACGATCCGTGATTCGTGCCATAGAGTTCGTTCAGCCGCACCACATCACGGTATTTTTCTTTCAAGAACTGTCGATACAGGTGGAGTGCACCGGCTGAGTAATCGTGGTCGTAGGGCTGGGTGCGCAGGAAGAATGACAGCTCGTTGTCTGCCTGAACAGCGATGATGCAGCCCTCGGGGTGCAGATGCTCTCTGATGATCTGAGAGACACGATCAAGATATGTGCCCACCTCCATGTAAAATTTTTCAGATGCATAACTCGGCACAGGAAACATCCTCGGGGGGGAAGGGAAGATTACGGGCGTGCCATCTGCTGTGACCGACTGGATATCAGGATCGTGCAGGATGCGCTTTGGAAAACCGACGTAAGTGATCTCTGAATTGACATGCGGGCCCGGACGCAGCAGTACATGCATATCCTTCTCCTCGCAGAGCGTGAGAAATGCATCAAGGTTGTAATCAGGGTTGATCTCTCCAAAATCGAACTCTCCTGGCGCAGTCTCATGGACGCCCCACGGCACGTAGGTGCAGATCGTTCCAAAACCCATCTCTCGTACGCGATCAAGTATCATGTCCCATCTAAAGCGGTCGAGCCGCCAGTAATGGACGCTGCCGCTCACCAGAAGCTCAGGCTCGTAATCGAGGTGGAATCCTTTGTTGCGGATCGTCAGCGGCATGTCATCTATTGTGCTTTTCTGCGATATCGAGACGTCCGTCCATGCCGGCATCGTTCCGGTTCCAGGTGACCGGAAGTTCTGGTTTCATGATTCATATCTTTAGTGCTATATGACCATAAGACTGCCCTGGTATGCCCTTTGGGTCTTGTCGATAAGCCCTTCCTTGCTGTAGACTGCTATTAGCCGGTATATCTTTTTTATTCGCCGGTTTGTGGTTACAGAATCTTACGTCCTCACGCGAACCCCTTCCCTGCTTGCCTTCGTGATGATCGCATTCCCCCCAGCATCATTGATCTCCGATGCAACAGCCTCTGCATCATCGGCGAGCGCAACGATGCAGCCGCCGCCACCCGCGCCCGTGATCTTTGCGCCATACGCACCGGCGTCTCTGGCAGCGTAGACCAGCGCTGAGAGTTTCGCACTTCCGACGCCGATAGCATCCAGGAGCCCGTGATCGATGTTCATCAGTTCCCCGACCGAGCGGTAATCGCCTCTCTCGATTAAGGGCACGCCGATCTCTGAAAGACTGTCTATTATATCGAATATCGGATTCATGATATCCGGATAACGTTCGTGCAGAATCCTGACGTTTCCCACGAGTTCCTTTGTGGAAGAGAACTCTCTGGTATCGCCTACCACGATATCGCAGTCGATCAGCCTCAATTTTGCGGAGGCTGGTGGCGATTGTCCTGGTGTTATCACGACAGTCCCGCCCATCGTCGAGACAAAAGTGTCGGTCGGCGACGCGGCTCCCTGAACCTCCCGCTCGATCTGGTGTCCTGCCTCTGCGATCGCTGTGCGGGTCATTCCGAGATCAAACTCGGCATTGAGCGCGCCAAGCGTTGCGATCACAGCTGCGGCAGACGATCCGAGTCCTGAGCCGACCGGGATCTCGGAATCGATCCGGATCGAGACGGCGGGGATGGATAGGTGTTCGATGCACCGTGAGATGTAGGGGTGCACCATGTAATCGATGCCTGTTGTGCCGAGGGGTGATTTGATTTCTGTCTGGTTCGATTCCGTGACTGTTGCGGTGGTGCGGAGGTTGATTGCTGATGCGATCGCTCGCTTGCCATAGACTACGGCGTGTTCGCCGAAGACGTATATCTTTCCGGGTGCCGAGCAGGTTTTGGTCATGTTATTGCCTGTATCTTATTTTCTGTCGGGTGGTGTGGGTCGTAACCTGATCGTCTGAAGATCATCGAACGGAAAAGGCACCAGGACGACTTTAACCCTCATCATAGAACATTCTCTCCTCGGAAAGCGTGTAGATATCCTCTTCGGGATCTTTCAGGAAATCAAAGGCAGGGTTGGCGGCTGCTGCCTGAAGCCATTCAGTCTCGGTTATGTCAGAGTCTTCGGGTATCAGGTGACTTTCGCGAACCCGAGTTGGGCCAACGGCAGGCAGCGGTTCGTCCAGAATGAGATGATGCTGGACGTCAATTGTTCCTGTTGTTTCGATAGCTTTTGTTGTGGATCGCATTTCTGGTTTTCTCTTTTTTTGATCTGGTCAGACGTGTATGGGTGCGATTTTGGAAGGGAGACGGTAAGAGAATTGTTAAATTCCATAATGACTACCTCATCAGTTCCTTAAACCTCTCTACA
>DTYY01000122.1 GCA_012961645.1 Methanosarcinales archaeon
GTATAGTTTTGACCAGTTTGAGGACTGGATTCAGAAGTTCTGGTCAGGCAGGAGATACCATATAAGGACGAAGGAACTGGACGCGATCAGAGCCGAGCCTGCACAGATGGCGATACTCGACTCTGGAGATCACCTTAAGGATCTATTTACCCGTTTGGGGTGCTTTTGATCAAAATAGCTCCTCAAATTCCAGTTTGCAACTGAATGTGGTCGAGATTAACTGAATTATTGACTCTCCGCTATTTCGTGTAGGTGGATGGGTTTAAAACATCCGATCGAAGATATATCCTGGTCATGAAATCTTGGACATTTCGATAACAGTGGATGTTTTGCATTCGATACACCCATCCTGTGATCTGTTTCAGCCGATGTTATGAATATTGTGTTACGCGTAGAAAACAGCGAAGAGCTCGAAAAAACAGGAATCTGAATCAAAAGAATCATAAATTGTTACTAAAGTATGACAGTCATGCAACAACTTATGCAGCAACAGTTCATCGACCGCGGTTCTGAGACTGCGTTTCTAAAATCTTGCGATCTACGTAAATGCGCAGGATCGGAATCATGATTGGTAGGGATGGGCTCGCTGCGATTCGAACGCAGGATCCCCGCCGTGTGAAGGCGATGTCATAACCGACTAGACCACGAGCCCATGACCGATGGCTAAGTAGAGTATGGATAACAATATAAACATTACGTGAACAGTCTGGACAAGACCTCAATTGGATAAACTGATGAAATGCGAACTACATGGAGACACGATCACAGCAGGCAGCGAGGCGGTCAGCGAACTGTATGATCGCGGTTTTTACGGGCGGAAAAAAGATGGGGAGCTTGAATTATCACTTATTGAGGGAGCGTATCTGCTGTACCGCAAGAAGATAGAGGTTTTCTCGAAAGGCGAGTCTCTTGATTTCAAAACGTTCTTTGAGATGGCGTCCAGGCGTTCGTAGGATTTTGAACTGCGATATATCGTATTCAAGGATCTGCGTGAGCGCGGTTACTACACAAAGATGAGTCCGATCGGTTTTCGGGTATATCCGAGGGGTGGACACCCGGGAGAAGTTTCGGCGCACATATTCGTCTACGTGATCTCAGAGCGAGCGAATCTGCCGATGAAGAACCTGATTCAGGAACTTAACAGGGCAGTGAATGCAAGAAAACGATTGATACTGGCGATTGTGGATGAAGAAAGCGATATAACATTCTACGAGGTAAAGAAAATAACCATGTCAGGCAAAAATCGTATCGAACAGGAAGAAGTCGAAGCGCCTGTCATTGCTGGTCTGTTCAACGATCGGACGGTTATCTGGGATCAGGAGATCTCTGATTTTCTACATAACAGTTATTTCTTCGGGCGAAAACTCGATGAATCCCGGCTTCAGCTCTCGCTTGTCGAATCCGGCTACCTGCTTGAGAAGCAGTGGATCAAGATCGAGCGAAAGGACGTCGCAGACACAGACGCCGGCACGTTCAACAAGTACGCTGCAGGAATCGAGCCCGGATACCTGCTGAAATATCAGGTGTACTCAAACCTCAGGGACCGTGGGCTCGTTGCAAAGACCGGATTTAAGTTTGGAACCCATTTTCGCGTGTATAAAAAATTTAAGGAAGATACACACTCAGAATACCTTGTACACGCGGTTCCGCCCGATCATATCTTCGCGCTGCCCGAACTGTCGCGTGCGGTGCGCATCGCAAACAGCGTCAGGAAACGGATGGTCTTTGGGTATGCCGACGGCGGGGTTGCATATGTGGAGATCGAATGGATCAGGCTATAACGGCTCCAGGGGTCGTAACTGGTCAACGGTTGTGCTAAACTCGTGTTTTACTGCCCTACCCCCCCTTCCTTCTGGTGATCTCACGCACCCTTCTGGCGATCACCTCGATCAGGAAGAGCGCAAGCGCTGCAAGGATGAATGGTGTTTTCTGGCTGACCGGCTCATACGCTGTTCTGACCGATCTCCGCTTCACATCAGAGAGCAGCATCCCGGTCTCACTCTCGTTGTACACCCTTCCGCCGTGCAACTGGATGACCTTCTCTGCATCAGGGTTCATCCCGACATCCAGATACTCGATCGGATAGTTCACCGCGATCCCGTAGTCAGATAGGTAGTAAACACCCTCTTCATCCAGATCGATGCTTGTTTTGTACGTATTTTCAGCAATTCTCGAGATATCAAGCGTATCGCCACCGAACACCATGTTTGGTATGGTATCTGATGTGATGGTGATGTCGCAGACGTCGCCTAAGAATACATCGTCAGCCTCGATGACCACACCCTCCTCAGATCTCGGATCGCCGATCACCCAGTTGACCACCGACGAGATCAGTTGCGAGTTATTGCCTATGTAAAGCGCAGAACTCCATGCGCCTCCGTTGTCGGTGCTCCATGCAACAACCCTTCCAAGCCCGTATCTCCACGCGCAGACGATCGGCTTTCCTTCACCTGTGACAACGAGCCTCTTTGCGCCGAGTTTTGATGTGACATCGTTGTAGCCGGTGATCGTGGCTGAAAGGTCAAGGTGCTCGGTTATGAAATGTTTCCTGGTGAATACCGAGACTGTGTATGTGCCGGGCTCTTCAGGTGGCGGTGTTGGCGTCGGTGCTGCGTCTGGCTGGGCGGTTGAGATTGCGACCGATGCTGGATATGTGGTCTGCTGATACGTGCCGTCCACACGGTGGGCAAGCTCCTCGAACTTTGTTAACAGATCGGTTGGCGAACTCATCACATGAATGAAATGCATCTTTGTGTTTGCGTTATTCATCCTATCAGCAACAGAGAGCGAACTTTCATAGATGCCTGCATCGATGTTGCCGTCTGATACGATGATCACGTCCTTTGCGCCGGCTGAATTGGTAAGCATCTCCTCTGCCATCGCCAGTCCCTGATCGAGCGTGGTTGTGATCTCTCCTTTCGGCTCTATCGACATTATCGTCTCTTTGAGCAACTCTCTTGCAGCGTCGTTGTCGAGATACGTCAGACCTGACACCTCGTACGCCTTTCCTCCGAAAGCGACCACGCCCACACGGTCATCCCTGAAGTCCTTATCATCGAGGATATCGATCACCAGTGCTTTCTCATAATCAAGGAACGTGACCCCTGTGCCAACGACGATCTCTGAAAACGTGCTTGCAGAGATGTCCATAACAATCACCACATCATTCATGCCATAGTACTCGCTCGGATACGACTTGACAGGAAGCATCTTCTCAAAATCAGAGTCCAGATAGCCGCCGCGGTCATACGACTTTTCTCCGCCGACGACGAGTAGCCCGCGACCATCGCTCACAAAACCCCTGAGCGCGTCAAGATCGTCCGGCGAAATCGACTCGATGTACCGGTCATCGAGGATGACTGCCTTGTACTTCTCCTGAAATCCGGCAGACCCGGAGCTGCTCACAGTGACATCGTAGAGGTCAGAGACCGTATCCCGTAGATTGGATTCCTCGTCACTGATCAGCAGGATCGCGGGCTTTGGTACGACGTACACCGACTTATCAAAGGCGTTGTTCGACTGGAAATGGTCATCTCCCTCGGGGGTGATGCTCGCAGAGATTACATGGGTGCCGAGTGTGGAAAACGCATGTGAGATCGGGCGGACCTTGACCGGGTCAAACTGCTCGATCCTGCTGTGGTATATGACCTCGTCGTCCACCTTGACAGCCAGTTCGTACGCGGCGTGCGTCCCAGCCTGCTGCACAACGATTCGAAATGTGTTTTTATTTCCGATGATCACGTTCTTGCTTCCGATGATCCTGACGCTCACATCGTTGTGATCAGGGGTCTGGTCGATCAGATAGACGGTTGTATTGGTTTTTGATACGACTGAGACCGCGTCTGCCAGTTCGACTCCGTAATTGCTGTTCCCATCACTCACAAGGACGATGTGGTCGTCGCCTCTGGCATACTGCATGATCTTGTCTCCTATGGGAGTTTGATCGCCTGAAAAGGCCCGGATCTGCGCTGACGGGTTGCGATCATGTATGGAGCCGTATACCTGGTCTGCGACCGTCGCATTAAAGATCTCCATGCTTGTGATCGGTCATCGATAATGGTGATGGTCGGCTCAGTGTCGGTTATCCTGTGTGCGGTCAGGGTGTAAGGGGATGCGAGTGCGATGATGATCAAGACTGCAACAACCATCCTGCTCAGAACAAGTAGCTTCTTCGTGCTTTTTTTGAGATAATACGCGCCGATGATAAGAATCGGGATGATCGCATAGAGAATATCACGATTTACGAACATCATTCCAGTCATATCGGTTATATCCGGGATATTCAGAATATTCATGATACTCGTGATGTCTGCCATCACAGTTCACCTCTGTGGCGCAGGTAATATAATTCAGTAGATATCAGCATGAGTGCAAGTGCCAGCAAAATCCAGTCGTGCTCCTTTTTTACGTCGGTCTTCGTCGTCCCCACATCCTTCTGAGCTACCGGAGTCTCACTCACAACGCCACTGCCATCCATGAGGTTTGATTCCTTTGCATTGTACAGATTGACCGCGATCGCACGGTCAGGAAGCCTGTATATGCCTGTCTGATCGAGCAGCAGGTTGTCAGTCTTGATCGACCGTCCGTCAGGCGTCAGAACCCTTGTATTGGAATCGAACCGCACGGTCGATCCGGTCTGCATGTTGCATTCCTCGATGCTGCTTGCCCCACCTAAATAATCGACGAGGTTCAGCCAGAAGATCGGGTATTCGGGCTTTGTGTGGAAGTCGCTCCACGCATCGTCCCCCATTATATCAGGAATTCCAAAATAAACGACCTTTCCGGCTCCGATTCTCCAGTACGAGATGATCGGTGCACCCTCGTCAGATGCTACCCACGTAACCGAACCGCGCTTGGCATCCCCGGTCAGATGGTGTCCGATTGCGATATCAGTGGCATCGATACCACGCATCACGAGTCCTTGTGCCTCTTCAAGCGTGGTCTCGTTCGCCTTCGAGGACAGAACCACCGGAAGCAGCCTCCCTGTATCGGTTCCTGGCAGAAGCAGGCTTTCCTGCGCCATCACCACAACGCCGCCCCCTGACGCCGCATAATCTGCAAGGTTTTCGTATAACCCGGCGCCCGGGCTCTCGTTGCAGAGCCCGACCACCGCCATATCATAGTTGTTCACATTTAGATTGCGCACCTCATCAGGCGCCTGGAAAACAACATCTACAGAAGGCAGCAGTTTCAGCACGGTTGCCGATGGAGAATTTCCATGGTCGGATATGTATAGCACGCTTTGGGTCTGCCGAAACGGCACGATGATATGCGCATGGTTGTCAACCATCAGATCATCAGCCGGATGAAGCATTATCTCGGTTGTTCCAACGCCAACGTCTTTTAGTGAGAAGTATTCGCTATCGTGTGCCCCTACCTTCAGATCGTACGTGTCTGCAGACTGCTTGCCGCTGTACAGGACGTCAACTGCCACGGCTGCATCAGAACTCATGTAGTTCTTTATGATGCATGTGTACTGATATCGATCATCGGCGGGCGACAACCATCCACCTGTTACAGCGATCTTATTTTCCCCGTCAGAGACACTTATGAATGATACATCGATTCCATCCCCTTCTGCGAGTTTTTTTGCGATGTATGGATCTTCGCCATCCCAGTTCGTGAAATCGGATACGACAACGATCCTGCCGCCGTCGGTCAGCAGTGTGCTGCCAAGCGTGATCGCCTGGTACAGGTCTGCCGTCGTTGCTGTCTGTGGAATGCTGCCAAGCAGGTTTCCTGCCGCTTCCACGTCTCCGCCGCGCAGAGCGAGTACAGGAAGGTTCTCTGCAAGTATGATGCTGTTCTGCGCAGTTAAGTGCTGTTCTGCGATTCTGATGGCATCAACAAACTTGTTTCCTGATTGCATGCTTGCAGAGCCGTCCAGAATGATCACGGTATGCTCTCTGCTGACCTCCCTCTGTTCGATGTCGTAAGGATCGGCTATCGCAACAATCAGGGATAGCAGAACGAGTAACTGGATTAAGAAGAGGGGGTCTTTGATGAGCTTGCTGAGCACCCTGGCGTATCTCTTTTTCTGTTGCGTCATCTGCGTGATAAACATGATAGACGGGATCCGCACATCCTTCGCCTTTGGTCTGAGCAGATACACGATTATGAGCGGGATTACGCTTAAGAAAAACGCCCACATCGCCAGATTGAGATTTGCAAAGAGCATCTGATCACCGTCCGATCATCACCCTGTCTCAGCAATCTCCATAAAGTACTCCCTGATCAGATCCCGGTTCTCTTCAGGAAGTTTGTCTATATATGTCTCAGATGAGACCGGGGTTGCAGTGTACACGGTTCCTGATATAAAATCCACCTGATCACTCTCTGTTCTGCGTGCGCTCTGCCCGATGCCGGCATCCGAAAACATCACCAGTTCGATACTCGTGCCCTCGATCACAGCAACCGACGGTTTCCCATAGATCTGTGCGATCTCGCTCTCGCCTGAACCGGATTCGTATCCAAGTTCTGAGAGCATCTGCTGGTAACGCGCCTCCTCGGCAGCCGCCTCGCGTTCTGCCTCATCTGCTGGAGTGATCATGGACTCGATCTGCTCAGGCGTCACAAGGTGGGGTGCATCTGGCGACGATACAAAGGAAACAACGCCAGAGAGCATGACAGACGCCATCAACAGGATGATGAGTCCGGTTTTGCTGATGATCTTCGACCATCTGACCGATGAGATGTCGCCTGAAACAGCCAGTGACAGATCGTTCACAATGACATTCTGTATGCCTGCATTGTCATAAGCAGTGGACAGCCGCTCCTTTAAGACCGGGTATCTGTCCTCAATCGTCTTGACAACGTTTATCGGCTTTTTTCGGGTCAAAAATGTGAAAAGAGCTGCCGGAACAAGAGCGATTGCGGCGGTGCACAACAGTTTCACGCGCACGGTATGTCCGAGCATCACAAAATCATGGGAACTATACCGTGCAAAGATGACAGGCAGACTGAGATAGAGCAGCAGCTGAGGCAGATCCATTTTCTGATAATTTTAGTTTTTATAAGGGATCTAGTTTAGATAGTGATAATGCAAGTATCATTACACGATATAAAAATTATGGTCGTTCAGAAGGAAACTCACCAACCATAACGATGTCTTCAGAATCTTATCCTACGGCAGGAACTCAATACCCAGATACAGAAGATATTAATAAAGATCAAACAATGAGTACTGCAGAATCGTACTATAGCTATAAGATATCTCTAAACCCAATTGATTTGGTAGTGGGACAAAATTTTATCGTTGACCAAAGAAAAACATCTGTTAATTTACTTGATGGAACAACCAAACAAACCACATGGTATCAAGTGCGTATCCCAGTTGCAAAAGGTAGACCAGTAGGGAATATCAGTAGTTTAAACTCGATTCGTTTTATGCGATTCTTTATGACCAAATTTAAAATACCTGTTGTAATACGTATGGGGAATTTAGAAATGGTAAGAGGGGAGTGGAGACGTTATAAATTTACCTTAGATGATGGTGCAGAACCTTTAACAGATTTAGATAATTTTGATTCGGGAGTTGTAAATATTGAAGAAAACGAAGGACGCTCACCCATCCCCTATATATTACCTCCAGGTATTGACAGAGAAAAATTACAAGGCACATCTTCTTTACAAGAACAAAACGAACAATCACTTTCTTTAACAGTAAGAAACCTACAACAAGGAGAGGCAAGAAATCTATTTAAGAATGTAAACTTTGACTTACGTATGTTTAAACGTCTTCAATTATTTGTTCACGCAGAAAGCAAAGAAAGTGGCATGATAGAAGATAATGATTTAGTTGCCATCGTAAGATTAGGAAGTGACTTAAGTGAAAACTTCTATCAAATAGAAGTTCCATTAACTATTACACCTCATACAGCAAGATCAGACAAAGATATTTGGCCTGCAGAAAATGAATTAAACATTGATTTAGATGCATTAAAAAAATTAAAATTAGAACGATATAAACCCGCTTCTGAATCACCGCAGTACAATGTGCTTTATTCAAAAACAACAACCAAAGGTAATGTGATTTCTGTCAAAGGACACCCTAATTTAGGAAATGTTAAAACCATTATGTTGGGAGTGAAAAATGTATCTGATGATGTCAAAACAGGTGAGGTTTGGTTTAATGAAATGCGGGTTTCTGAATTTGATAATGAAGGTGGTTGGTCTGCAATAGTTAGTGCAGATGCAAACTTTGCAGATTTGTTAGATATATCAGTTACTGGTAGAATGGCAACACAAGGTTATGGAAGTGTAGAGCAATCAGTTAACGAAAGAAGTCAAGAAAACATCAAACAATACGAAGCGGTTTCTAATTTAAATGTAGGAAAGATGTTCCCTAAAACATGGGGCTTACAAATACCAGTTAGTACAAGTTATGGTGAAGAAATAAAAGATCCTAAATACGATGCACAGTATCAAGATATTTTATTAAATGAAACAAATGCCGATAATAGCCCTAACAGAAATAATGCTCAAGATTATACACGACGTAAAAGTATTAGTTTAATAAATGTAA
>DTYY01000123.1 GCA_012961645.1 Methanosarcinales archaeon
CTGGTTACCGGGTGCTGGTGGTCGATGGTCACAGCACTGATGATACCCGCAGTCTTGCAAAAGAAGCAGGTGCAGAGGTGATCGTTCAGACCGGAAGAGGCAAGGGGCAGGCAGTTCAGCAGATGTTCGCCGCAATCGAGGACAAATATTTGGTGATGATCGATGGCGATGGTACGTATCTGCCAGAGGAGATCGATACGATGCTCGAACCAATGCTGAGTGGGCAGGCTGATCACGTCATCGGAAACCGATTCGCCAATTTTTCTCCGGGATCATTCACAAAACTCAATTTAATCGGGAATAAGATTATTAACCGGATGTTCGGGTTCATCTATGGGGGATCGCTCAAGGATATCCTTTCAGGATACCGTGCTTTTAACAAGAACGCATATAAATGGATCGAGCTGAACAAAACCGGCTTTGAGATTGAGACCGAGATCACAGTCGAGTGCGTCAAGAAGGATTTAAGGATCACGGAGGTTCCGATCACCTACCTGCCAAGACACCGGGATGCTGCGACGAAACTAAGCCCGATCAGGGACGGGGTAAGGATCGGTATGACCATATTCAAGCTTGCAAAGCTGCACAATCCGATGATCTACTTCGGAATGCTTGGGATGCTGTCCATACTTTCAGGCATAGGGGTCGGTGTCTATGTGGTAAACGAGTGGTTCGTTGGAATCACGCATGTACTGCTCACGATTCTGGCAACGCTGCTCATCATCGTCGGACTTCAGTTGTTCATCTTTGGTTCGATTGCAAACATGATCGTGGCGCTGCATTACAGGGTCGTGCGGGAGATCAGGCGAAGCATCATGGAGAACGGGTAACCTCCTCACCATACCCGGTACGACAGACACGGGAGCAGCCTCCCGAATATTATCCGGTGATATCTGTTTGCAGCCCGCTTGAGGAGTAGCAGGACGCCGCAATCTTCCCTCACGATGGTGACCGGGAACCTTGTCTGGTACGCAGGCACTTCTGGCTTTGACCTGAGCAGCGGTACGTTGTCGATGATCTGTGTGACGCCTGCAAACGCCGTGAATTCCGAATAATACATCTCTGACCAGCCAGCACCGTATACTTGCATGTATACGGCGTAGTTTCCGATTTCATCCATCTTGATCCGGATTTTTGATCCGTTGAACGTCTGGTTAAAGACAATTTCACCGTTTTCCTTCTCTATGCGCATAAATGACTGTGTGATATTCTCCGAATAGATGAAGAAGTCTGATTCCTCACCGACCTTGAGCCCCGCGATATGGAACCGTTCGATGACCGGCTTCCACTGAACACGATAAGACACTTTCACGGTTGTTTCGTTATTTGACCTGACTTTTATATGGTTTCTGCCAAAGTTCAGCGAATCGATCGGTTGATCTGACCTGTTTATGGAATAAGTCACTTCATTGACGGTTATCTCGGTGTAATCATCATAATCGTTCAGATACAGCATCTGATCTCTGGGATCAAGATCGCCTTCTACATAAAACGTCAATTCTGACGTATCGTAGCATACAAGAGTGCATTTTGTCTGCGAGTATCCAAGATAGCCGATGAGAACCACGACCCCCACATATATGCATAGCAGGATCAGGTTTTTGATCGCAACAACCCCTGCATCCGACATAGTTATTTATCTCTCTATCGCACAACCTATTATTATTAGCCCCATAGGGTAGTGGCCAATCCTGCGGGCCCTTGGAGCCTGTGACCGCGGTTCGAATCCGCGTGGGGCTATTTCAACGATATGATTATATGCTATACTGTAACATAACGCATGAGTGATCGACATGTTATCTGTGAATGAGGCTGCGATTGACGTTGTGGATGAGATGGTCTGCTGGAGCGAAGAATTGAATATCAAGGTGCAGACGCTTGACAACGGATCAACAATCATCGACTGCGGGATCGAGGTTTCTGGAAGCTATGAGGCAGGCTTACGATTCATCGAGGCATGTATGGGCGGTCTTGGAACAGCATCTCTTGGGGTGCGCAGGATCGGTAATCTGCCACTTGCATTCATCGATGTTGCCACCGATCATCCATGCGTCGCGTGTCTCGGCGCACAGACCGCAGGCTGGCAGATCGGCATCGGGGAGTATGTTGCGATGGGTTCGGGACCGGCGCGTGCGATTGCGCAGAAACCAAAAGAGATCTTTGACCGGATAGTGTATCATGACGACGCAAAGTGCGCGGTCATCGCACTCGAATCGAACAAACTCCCTGGTGAGGAGATCATGCGGTTCATTGCAGATGAGTGCAGGGTTGATGTTGAGGAGGTTGTTGCGCTGGTTGCTCCGACCAACAGTCTTGTCGGTTCGGTTCTTGTATCGGGGCGTGTGATCGAGACGGCGGTTCGCAAGTTACACGAACTCGGATTCGACACAAGGAATATTTTACATGCGACAGGAACGGCGCCGGTTGCTCCGGTGGTGCTCGATGAGATGCGTGCAATAGGCTCGACGAACGACAGCATCATATACTACGGATCGGTGGTGCTCACCACCAGAGGCTTTGATGAGGAGATATTCAAACAGGTGCCTGCCAAGGTCTCAGAGAACTATGGCAAGCCGTTTTATAAGACGTTTGAGGCTGCAGGATATGACTTTTGCAACATCGATACAGCCATATTTGCACCAGCCGAGATCACGGTAAGTGACCTTGATACAGGAAAGACATACCACACCGGATATCTGAGCGAGGAAGTGATCCTCGAATCTTACGAGATCAGTGGGATATGATTAAGGAATTATTAAGGAGTTATTATGTTTCCGACAAAGAAAGTTCAGTCGATGATCGGCTCAAGGATACAGGTTGAGATGAAAGGCGACGAACATCTGCTCGAAGGTATGCTTGAGAGCGTGGACGACTATCTGAACCTGCATCTGCTGGATACGGTAGAAATCGCTGATGGGGAGCGGATGCGCTCTCTTGGGTCGGTCGTTCTTCGTGGCAACAACATCATTCTGATCACCCCTGCTGAATAGGAGGCAGATGGCTGATGGAGGAGATCGAGGGACAGGTACTGAAGTTGATATGCCACAGCAGAGACGGTGTTTTGCAGAGCCGGATCTGGAAGGAGATGGGTATCAACAGCAGGCAGTGCTCGCGGATCATCCGCAAGCTGCTGGACGAAGGTCTGGTTGA
>DTYY01000124.1 GCA_012961645.1 Methanosarcinales archaeon
AGGGTTTCCAACGATAATAAGTGCTGCGCGAGACCTTTGCATCTCTACACGCCTTCGATATGTTATTTTCTTCATCAACCAGTTCGAAGAGATATCTTCTCTGCTGAAACGTGGTTTCTCCGTAGTATACAGCCATCTGTATCCCCTCATGGGAATACGGATGACTGGTACTATATGTGTTTCTTCGAAGTGCCTATTACAGATCTCGAATCGCAATATCAAAGTGGATGAGTGGAACAGATTGCGATGGCTAACGCCGCCTGACATCGAGATAGCGTTACCCGCTTCGAATGTGAGCGATCTGACTTACTGATCGAGCGTCCATTGATGCCCTGCGATTCCATCGCCCCTCCACCGCTGCCACATCCATGACCTTTCTGGCATCGGGCTTTTGACCGAACGTATTATATGTGGCGACATCTGATGAAAGAGACGGGACATAAACCGGAATCGAGGTAATTGGCAATCATGCCACTCATCGAAGACACCTTACGGAAATTAGCAGTGATCCAGGAGAAGTATCCGGTACTGATCCTCCTGATCGTATCGGTATTCACTGCGGTGATGGCTTTTGGATCCCTCCAGATGAAACTCGATCCTTCGTTTGACGGTATGATGCCAGATGATCTGGAAGTTATCAGGATGCAGAATGTCATCTCAACGGAGTTTGGATCGACAGATACCATGCTCGTTTTAGTGGAGCTTGATCCCTCATCCGATGACCCTCATGCGGTTAATGACATCCGGGACCCGAGGGTTGCAGAGTATGTAAATATCCTGAGTGATTCGATCGCCAGTGAAAATAATGTGAAGGCTGTTTATAGCTTGTCCCACGCGCTTAAATCGGCGAATAATGGAAAGATTCCTGAGAGTTGCGGACAGATCGGCGCGATCATTGAGAATAGCGCGCAGGTGAGAGGTCTTGTCAATGCAGAGTACTCATCCACCCTGATATCGATTCCTGTTGACATCAATGGTAATGTGGATGTGCAGGATGAACTGGAGCGTGAGATAACAAAGGATATCGAGGATTCTCCAAGACCGATCGGGATAAAAGCGAGTATTACGGGGATGCCGTCTGTCATGAATTACATAATGATGCTCCTGGCAGGCGACCTGATAAACACGATTGCGGTCAGCATGATCTTTGTCTTCATAATCTTATGGTATTTACTTAAGCATCCGATCACCGCTTTTATATCCCTTATTCCGGTGTTTCTGGGCGTGATATGGGTAAGTGGGACCATGGGCTACCTCGGGATTAAATTGTCTACTATAACTGTCGGACTTGGCGCGATGCTTGTTGGCATGGGGATCGATTACGGGATACATGTGACACATCGATTCTTTGAACTGGTGAAAAAAGGTGAGGATTTTGCACTACAGGATTCGGTGGTCTCGATCGGGACTGCACTCTTTGCATCCGTTGCAACCACGATGGCTGGTTTTGGTGCAATGATGGGAGGAAGCTCGCCGGTGCTCAAGGATATGGGGTTTTTGCTAACAATTGGAATCTTTTATGCATTTATAGTAACACTGGTTGTTCTGCCCCCACTCCTTGCGATAGAGAGAAAGTATTTATATTCAACCTTTGATCATCTGATCTTTAAGATAACACGGGACACTGGTGTCTATAAAGAAAGTATCGTAGAAAAATGCTTACATACAATGGCGCTATTTCAGGCAAAAGCACCTGTATCGGTAATTATTATTG
>DTYY01000125.1 GCA_012961645.1 Methanosarcinales archaeon
AGCGCTGGACGGATACCTGAGCATCATTGACTAAAAGATATGCGGGGGTTGCCCAGCCAGGTCAAAGGCGATAGGTTCAGGGCCTATTCTCGTAGGAGTTCGTGGGTTCGAATCCCACCCCCCGCATCCCCAAAAACCTTAATTCGAGTAGCTACATAAATTAGAGCGAGGCGGAACTTCATGGAATGTAATCCATTACCCGGATCGATCATATTCAACGCTGTAAAGGATAAAAACTGCATCATTATGGCATGCAACACCAGAATCATCCCTGGTGTCACAAAAGGCATTTTCCGGGCTGCAAAGGATCTCGATTCTGCAATTATAATCGAACTGGCAAAGTCGGAGTGTGATCAGGAGGGTGGGTACACAGGGCTTACCCCTGCTGAATTGTCGATGAGGACGTGCGCGGTTGCGCATGAAGTGGGATTTGACATCTGGGCGTTGCACGCGGATCACATAGGTGTTAAGAAGGGGACGGTCGAAGAACTCAACTCGGTTAAGGAATTGATTGCAGCACAGATCAAAGCCGGTTTCACCAGTTTTGCGATCGATGCATCACATCTCTTCAACTTCGACGGCAGAACACTGGCAGAGGAACTTGCCCCGAACATCGATGCAACAATCGAACTAGCACGATTCATAGAATCAGAGATGGAAGGTCGTGACTTCGGGCTGGAGGCAGAGGTCGGCGAGATCGGAAGAACCGATGAATCTGGCATGGTGCTGACAACACCTGACGAGGCGGTGATATTCGTCAGGTCGCTCAATTCGGCAGGGGTGCACCCGCAGGTGCTTGCGATCGCAAACGGCAGCACGCACGGAAACATCTTTGATGAAGATGGTAATCCGATCGAGCAGGTCAGTATCGACATCCAGCAGACCAGGGCAGTGGCAGAAGCCCTTCGGAAGAATGATCTGGATGTGCGGATCGCGCAGCACGGCATCACAGGAACGCCGCGACATCTGATTGCAGAGCAGTTTCCGCACGGCGATATCATCAAGGGGAACGTCGGCACATTCTGGATGAATCTTGTCTGGGATGTCCTTGAAGAGAAGCAGCCTGATCTGTACGAGAGGATATGGGACTGGACGATCACAAATTATGCAGTAGAAGGGAAGAAGGATATTGAGATATTTGGTAAAAACAGCAAATTTGCCGTAAAACAGTTCTTTGACGAGATTTATTCCCTCGATGAAGAAACTCTGTCTGTCATCGAGGACCGGGCGTACGAAGAGGCTGGTGAATTCATAAGAGCGTTTAAATCCGATGGAACTGCCGAAATCGTGCGGGAGTACATGCGTGCATGAACTCAATAATCCTTCTCTCAGCAGGACTGGACTCAACCGTCGCGTTCAAACATGCTTACGATCAGTGCAGAGAGGTTCTCTGCCTGACATTCGATTATGGTCAGCAGGCGGCAGCAAAAGAGATATGGTCTGCTGCCCGGATCTGCGACAGGTTTGGCGTACCGCACGAGGTGATCGAACTTCCGTGGATCAGGCGTTTTGGGGGGGCGCTTACCGGCACATCAGAACTGCCGCAGATAAAAGAGCACGAATTGGACAGCGAAAAGGCAGTTGAGACCGCCCGCGGCGTGTGGGTGCCTGCAAGGAACCTGATCTTTATGGCTATCGCAGCAGGCTACGCAGAGAACTACGATTACGATTTTATCACGGTTGGTCTCGATTTTGAGGAGGCGAGAACGTTTCCTGATAATACTCACGAGTTTGTCCAGCGGTTCGATCGTGTGCTCGAATACGGCACTTTCAACCACCCAAGGGTAAATGCGCCGCTTATCCGCATGAATAAGGCAGAGATCGTGCGTCTCGGCATACTGAATGGTGCGCCGCTTGAACTGTCGTGGTCATGCTACAGGTCAGGAGATCTGCCGTGCGGGGTGTGCGAGTCATGTCTGCGGCGTGCAAGAGCGTTTGAGGAGGTGGGGGTTGAGGATCCGGGGGTTGCCGGGGCGTAAAATCGCCCCGCAGAACCTAAACCGCCTACAGGTATGGGTCTTCAACAATCTTTTTGACTTCTCGGAGCCACAGAAATGACCATGATCGATATTGGAATCGTAGGCGGCTCAGGATACACGGGTTGCGAACTGATAAGGCTGCTCCTGCAGCATCCAGAAGCACGCATCAGGATCGTGACATCGAGAAGGCTTTCTGGAACACAGGTCACGGACGTCCACCGACACCTCTCCGGATTGATCGATCTGCATTTCGAGAACCCTTCGCCGTCAGAGATCTCCGACGAGTGTGATCTTGTATTCACGGCTGTACCACACGGCGCCGCAATGGATATTGTTCCCGCGCTCCTCAAGAGCGCTACGCGTGTAGTTGACCTGAGCGCGGATTACAGGCTGCCGTCGCAGGTATTCGAGGCGACGTACAGGCGAGCGCACACAGACCCAAGAAACGGAGATGCGGTATTTGGTCTTCCTGAACTGCATCCAGAGGTTGCAAAAGCGCGCCTTGTCGCAAATCCGGGATGCTATCCGACAGGTGCGATCCTATCGGCAGCACCGCTTGCAAATGCAGCAATGATCAAATATGCAATATTTGATTCAAAATCAGGCATCTCTGGAGCGGGCGTAGATCCGTCTAGCACATCACATTATCCAAATCTTGCAGAAAACGTTCAGGCTTACAATATCACCACGCACAGGCATCTTCCCGAGATTGTTCAGGAGCTTGGGCTGCTGGATAGCTCACTTAATCACAACAGCGTATACTTCACGCCGCACGTCGTGCCTGCCATTCGCGGGATTCTGACGACTGCGCATCTAATTCTGCGTGAAGACTGTGAATCAGGTGAGATTCTGGATACGTACAGAGATTTCTACAGGGATAAACCGTTTGTACGGGTGCGAGAGGCGGAGAATGGTATTCCGAGTCTCGCAGACGTGCGTGGCTCAAACTTCTGTGACATCGGGCTTGTATGCGGGGGGAACCGTGTGGTCGTGATATCTGCGATCGACAATCTCGTAAAAGGCGCATCAGGACAGGCGATCCAGAACATGAACCTGATGCTTGGGCTTACTGAGACATGCGGGCTTCTGATTCCACCGTTGTCGCCGTGAACCAGCGAAAAACGAGAAAAGATACTTCAACAACCCCCGAAGATGATATCATCATGACCCTACAGAAACGAGTCTCTGCTGGAACCGGAGCAATGAAGTCGGACCTTGCGCTAACCGGGGGTACGGTCGTCAACGTCAACACAAAAGAACTTCTCAGGGCAGACATCGCAGTAAAAGATGGTATCATCGTTGGGATCGGAGACGTATCCGACAAAATCGGCGATGACACTGAGATCATCGATATAACTGGAAAATTCATCTCTCCGGGTCTGATCGATGGGCATGTGCACTACGAGTCCAGCATGGTGACCCTGACCAACTTTGCAGGGGCAGCGATCAGGCACGGCACGACCGGGATGATCATCGATCCGCACGAGATTGCTAACGTTCTCGGAAAAAACGGAATAGAACTCGTTTTAGCCGAGATTGAGGATATACCGTCCAGCATCTTTGTCATGATCCCGTCCTGCGTCCCGTCAAGCAGCCTTGAGACGTCAGGAGCGGTGCTGGACGCACCCACGGTGACACAACTGCTGTATCAGGACGGTGTTGTCGGGCTCGGCGAGATGATGGACTTTCCGGGCGTGCTCGCCGCCGATCCTGAAAAGCTCGATATGATCGAGGAAGCCCTGTTTCTTGGAAAGCGGGCTGATGGGCACTGCCCGGGAATGACCGGCAGCGATCTCGCAGGATACATCTGCGCAGGCATAACAAGCGATCACGAGTCCCTGACGTACGATGAGGCGATCGAGAAGGCGCGGATGGGCATGGCTGTGATGCTCCGGGAAGGGTCTGCTGCAAAGTCTCTCCGCGAGTTCATACCACGGCTCCTCGAGGACGGAATCGCTCTTGACGGCTTCTTCTTTGTCTCGGACGACCGGCATCCAGGGGATCTGATAGCGGGCTACATGGATACGCACGTAAGAACTGCGATCGAGCTTGGCATCGCCCCGATCGATGCGGTATCGATGTGCACGATCAACACGGCACGGCACTACCGGATCGAACACCTGATCGGATCGATCGGCATCGGGAGAAAAGCCGATCTCGTGGTGCTAGATGACCTTGAACGGTTTACAATCAACCGTGTTTTTGTGAGCGGGGCGGCTTACATCGCTCCAAAGCCGATGTACCCGGCAGAGGTCTTTGATACGGTGCGGTTCAGGAGGATTCATCCTGAGAGTCTGCGCCTCGAAAGCAGGAAAGACTCTGATGTGGAAGCAAACATCATCGTTGCGATTCCTGATGCGATATTCACCGAGTGGAGGGTCGAAACGCTGCATCCGGAAGGCGGCGTCCTTTACCCGGACCCCGGACGGGATATCCTCTCAATCGCTGTTATTGAGCGGCACGGAAGGAGCAGTGGCACTGGAAACATCGGAAGAGGGTTTGTTTCGGGTTTCGGGATCAAGGGAGGCGCTTTTGCACAGAGCATCGCTCACGACTCCCATAACGTGATCGTGGTCGGCACAAACTTCAAGGACATGGCTCTCTGTGTCAATGAGATACGGGCGATGCGCGGCGGAATCGCTGTTGCCTATGATGACGAGATCATGGGCAGCATCGCACTGCCGTTCGCAGGCTTACTCTCGACCGGAAGCGTAGAGTCGGTCGATGCGAAACTCCGCGGTCTTCATGCCATGATGCGGGAGATCGGGTGCGTGCTGCCATCTCCGTTCATGACGCTCTCCTTCCTTGCGCTTCCTGTGGTACCAAGGCTCAAGATCACGGATATGGGGCTTGTTGATGTGGAGAAGCACGAGATCGTGGATGTGTGCAGAGGGTGAGGGCGATTTTTGGGTCTTGTGCACGTATAGGAAAGTATAAACGCATGTCCTTCTCTCGCAACTGAAATATAAAAGTGTAACTACTCAGGTATACTAATCGAGGATGA
>DTYY01000126.1 GCA_012961645.1 Methanosarcinales archaeon
ACATCGAACGGCTGATCAAAGAGAACAAAATGCGGGTCATACACGCCGATCCGATTGCTTATGCCCATTATATTCCTGATCGGGGCAACGGCGATGACATGCATCTTGACACAGGCTCGAAGATCGTTGAAACCTTAAGCAAACACATCGAACGTTATGTTGGTGATATTGAGGCAAAGCGCATCTTCATCGACTCAATCACTTCGCTAAAGATCTCGCAGGATCAGATTCAGGCAAGATTCACCATCATGGAACTGATCAAGAACCTTGAAAACCTTGATTGCACAACAATGCTTTCTAGCGAGATCAATTCTGGGGCACTGACCTATGAATCGTTCAGTGTGGAAGAATACCTTTCGGAGGTCGTTATTCGTATGCATACATTCCGCATGTACGGGAACCGGACAAGGGCGATCGAGATTCTGAAGATGCGCGGCGGAAAACATGATGATATGCTGCGACCATACGCGATCCTCGATACCGGTCTGGTCGTCTATCAGCGGGAGACGGTCATCGATGGTGAGGTCGTCGGTGCGGTGAAGATGATATGATTGCAAGTTGACCCGGGAGGGTTCAAAATGGCGATATTCGATTCTTTTAAGGGGAAAAGACTGATAAAAGCTTTGAAAGACGAGGATGTCGATGTTCGGTCAAATGCAGCGGATGCCCTCGGCGAGATGGGAGAACTGGCTGTAGAACATCTTATAGAGGCTCTGAATGACATATCAGGAGACGTTCGAGGAGCGGCGGCACGATCGCTTGGAAAGGTGGGTGATAACAGGGCGGTGGCTCCCCTTGTTCAGAATCTGGGCGATGTGAACCGGGACGTCCGGAAGAGCGCGGTATGGTCACTCGGGGAGATCAGGGACCCGGATGCGGTCAGACCCCTTCTTCGGGCTCTGAAGGACGAAGAAGAGATTATTCGGGTAGAAGCCGCCAGATCTCTTGGAAGAATAGGAGAACCGGCGATCGAATCACTTATTCAGGCATTGAAAGATGAGGAATGGCACACCCGGGTGAGTGCAGCAGAAGTCCTCAGAAAAATCGGTAAACCGGCGATTCGCCCCCTTCTTCAGGCGCTGAGCGATAGAAACTGGTCTGCCCGCGAGCTTGCAGCGGAAACACTCAGGAGTATGGGCTGGCAGCCAGAAAGTAACATCGAAAAGATCTACTACATGATCGGAATGGGGGAATGGGGCGGGTTGGTGGCGATCGGCAAGCCCGCGGTCGAGCCCCTCGCTTGGGCCCTTCAAGATGACTACGTGCAGGTCAGGCTGAATGCCGCCCGTACACTTGGAGCGATTGGCGATAGAAGAGCGGTCAGATATCTCGCGTCGGCTCTGAGAGACCGGGACCCGGGTGTCCGGGAATGCGCCGTAGAAGCTCTCGGAGCGATTGGCGATAGAAGAGCGGTTAAATGTCTTGTTCCGGCTCTTGGTGACAGGAACCAGCATGTCCGAGAGAATGCGACCAGGGTTCTCGAAAATATGGGATGGAATCAAGGAAATCGCATCGAAAAGATCTTTTACCTCATTGGAAAAAATGAATGGGATAGGCTGGCAGATGTTGGAGAACCTGCGGTTGAATATCTTGTCTGGGCTCTGAAAGACGAATCAGATGGGGTTAGAGAGAGTGTGGCTCATGCTCTCGGGAGAATTGGCGGTACAAAGGTAGTTGATCCGCTTATCCATGCTATGGAAGATCAATCCGATGGTGTTCGTGAGAGTGCAGCCCATGCTCTTGGAGAGATCGGAGAAACGGCAGTATTACCCCTCATCCGGGCTTTGAAGGGGGGAAGCCTGCATGTTCAGGAGAATGCGGCGGCAGCCCTCGAGGTGATAGGAGAACCGGCAGTTATGCCGCTTATTTCTGCTCTGGGTGATGGGGATGCAGACCTCCGGATGTATGCGGTGACGGCTCTTGGCGAGATAAGGGACGAAAGAGCGGTCGAGCCCCTTATTCTGGCTCTGAGCGACAGGTACGAGGATGTCAGAAAGTCTGCAGCACGAGCGCTTGGAGCGATAGGAGATACAAGAGCGGTTGAACCACTCATCAAAGTCTCGGGGGACGTGAATAAGAATGTCAGGGAGAGCGCAACGATGGCTCTCGGAGAGATCGGAGACGAAGGGGCGGTTGAACCGCTTATTTCGGCTCTGGGCGATGAACTCTGGAGCGTTCGGGGTTATGCTGCAGAGGCTCTCGGAAAGGTGAAGAGCAGGAGCGCCATCGAGCCCCTTGTTCTGGCTATGAAGGACAGAGACGAGCGTGTCCGGTGGTGGGTGGTATGGGCGCTCGGAGAGATGGGCAGACCTGCAGAAGAACCCCTGACACATGCCCTGAAGGATGAGGATTGGAATGTCAGGAAGGCTGCAAAAGAGGCTCTTGAGAATATCAGGGTGAAGAACGTCTGAAGAACCTGTAACTCACATCCACGCGCCAGCCACGAACGCGGCGAGCGCCACCACCATCGCCTGCTTGAGCGATCTTGACGAACCAGCGGCATCGCCCCTGATCAGTCGCAGTATAGCGATCAGGAAGCAGAGATCGGCAAACCCGACAACGAGCAGGTACCATATCGAAAATCCGGTGAAATACGGCAGCGGGCTTAACAGCACGGCGAACATACCCACAGCCGATGCAACATATCCGGCGCGCTTGCGCCCTACCAGGATCGGGAGCGTGGCAGCCCCCATCGCCAGATCGCCAGAGGTGTCCTCGATGTCTTTTGCGATCTCTCGCGCGATGGTTGCAAGCATCGAGAGCACGAAGAGCCCGGCTGTTCTGATGATGCCGGGCATCCCGAAAAGCGCGCCCCCAAAAAGAAACGTGGAGCCTGTGAGATACCCGACACAGATATTTCCGACCAGCATCGTGCGTTTCAGATTGCGGGCATAGATGATGAGCAGCGCAGAGTTGATGGCAGCGACGACAAAGCAGATCATATTGAGGAGGCAGGATAACGCAATCCCTGTTCCAAAGAGCAGAAGTGAAAAATACAGTGCCAAATTCCTGCTCACACGTCCTGATGGTATTGGGCGCATCGGTTTGTTGATCGCATCGATATCTGCATCAAAGAAATCATTGATCGCGTTTCCTGCACCTGTGATCAAAAAAACACATGTAAATATGATTATCATTCCAAAGATCGATATCTCGACAGAAACCTGGGCATAAGCAATTCCTGAACCGATGATCGCCGCAAAACCAGCCATCACACAGTTTCCCACACGGATCAACTCAAAAAAACCCTTGCACTGCATTTAAAAACCAACCCCATTTCTTTTGGGACTTCTTACATCATATTTCAGGATTTAACGCATCTACCTGACCTGAAGCATCCGGTCAAGCGCACG
Organism: Methanosarcinales archaeon; assembly: GCA_012961645.1. GTDB lineage: Archaea > Halobacteriota > Methanosarcinia > Methanosarcinales > Methanogasteraceae > Methanogaster_D. The sequence goes on from DTYY01000126.1 coordinate 3,354, forward strand.
TTTTGCCCGCTCCTGCACAGCATCTGGTATGCTAACAACATATTCAAGATTCTCAAGCGAGCGAACCACCTCAGGGATTGTGACCATCTTCATAGCCGGGCAGATCGTGTAATCAGAGACCGCGTAGAAGAACTTTTCAGGAAATTCACGCTCTAATCTGTGAATCATCCCTGATTCGGTGCCGATGATGAACTCATCCAAACGCGATGCCCTGACGTGCCTGATCATCCCATCGGTGCTCTGCACACCATCTGCAAGATCGATCACCTCTGGTCGGCATTCTGGGTGCACGAGCACCCCTGCGCCCGGGTACTTTTCCCTCGCATCCATGATGTCTTGAGGCAGGATCTGGTGGTGTGTCGGGCAGTACCCGTCCCATGGTATGATCGTCTTCTCTGTAAAACGGGCGGCATAGAGCGCAAGGTTCCGGTCAGGCACAAATATCACCTCATCGCAGTCGAGCGATCCCACCACCTCGACTGCATTTGCCGAGGTACAGCAGATATCGCTCTCCGCTTTAACCGGCGCACTCGTGTTCACATAGCAGACCACCCCTGCGCCCGGGTGCCTGCGTTTCATCTCGATCAAAGCTTCTCGGGTGATCATCGCAGCCATCGGGCATTTTGCATCGGTATCCGGGATCAATACAGTCTTTTCAGGGCTTAGAATGGCTGCGGACTCTGCCATAAAGTCGACACCGCAGAACAGAATCACGTCAGCATCGGTCAGAGCCGCCTGCCGGCTCAATGCAAACGAATCACCGACAAAATCGGCGATGTCCTGAATTTCGGGTCGCTGGTAGTTGTGGGCAAGGATGATTGCATTTTTCTCCTCTTTCAACCCGAGAATTTCTTCAATCATATAATCTGCTTTTTGGCGGGCATCGTTTATAAAACGACTTGAGCGGGAAAGGAGGGACTGTTGCTTCACGATGGTGCTCTATGTTATTTTGAAGCTGCTCCTCTTGGGTCCTGTATCTGCTCGCTCCTGAGTTTTTATGGTGATAAGATAGAATACGCCCTATCTGAAATTTTTAACTATTCAAGGTGAATATGTCCATGGTGATAGTAAATGTTCACATTGGATGGTATTGTATTAAAACTTCGGTATATTAGCTCATTCAGTTACAGTTTTGAGGAGCTCTTAAATGGCTTTGAGCTTAATAGACGAGACTTTTTATTAGACTTGTTGCCAATTAGCGCTCACATGCAC
>DTYY01000127.1 GCA_012961645.1 Methanosarcinales archaeon
CCTCCCGCTTCTGTATCTGCTTGATCGCATCTGAGACCCAGATCCCTTCACGGCGTACGATCCGCTCTGCTCTGACCTCAAGCGGAGCTGTGATGAGCACGCCAAGATCAGGTTCTGCCATCCATGCCGAGAGCCTGCCCTCGATGATTACGTCCCTTCCTATGCCTTTCGCATCAGATGCGATCTTCCTCTGGTGGCGGTCGATCTGCTGATCGATATCCGGATCAGATGAGGCGAGTTCTCCAAACTCCTCGAGTGTAAGCCCCCTCTCCTCTGCAATCTTGCGGAAGATATCCCCGGCAGATACGACCTCAAAACCGGTGCGACTCGATAATATGTCTGCCACCGTGCTGGTACCGCTTCCGGGCAGACCGCTGAGTGTTATGATCATCAGTACAAAGATCGATTCATGGTATACTTATTCATTGCTCATCACCTTGCCTGTTTGATGAGACGCTGCCATGTCACAAGGGTGTTGGCAGTCTCCTTGCTGCCAACTCGGTCATATACGAACCCAAAACTCTTGTTCATTTAGTAAATAGGCACCAACTCCCCCCGAGTTTTAGCCACTTTCACTCTCGTAATAGATGTCCGGAGTCTTGTTGGTATTCAGGTATGTTCTTGAGTACCCGTCTGGCAGTTTCACGACCAGTTTTTCAACGGTCATGCCAAAATCGTGCGAGTTGTGGAAATAATATCCGTTGCTGTAGTGCGAAACGCCCTTTACAACAACTGTTGCCTGTTCATAACCTATCTTCTGCACATCATAATCGTCGAACGACGCGAATCTTGTTTCGATCTCTGGTGCAATATTTGCGCTGCCGAAAGCCAGAACATAGACCTTTGCAAGAAAATCAAGCTCGTAATCGAGGGTGAATACGGCGTCTGCCCCATGAAATTGCATGGTTGTCTGGGTGACATGCAGAAAGCCAGCCGATGCAACGGGCGCGGTTGAAAGCGCCATGAGTGCAATTAATATCGGTATCAGCCGTTTCATTTGATCACCGATTTATCCCTTTATGATATATAGCTTTTCCGCCCGATCTCGATATATTTATCTGGTTCACGTCCTATATGTTATAGTTGATGTCAAAAAGAGTTATGGTAGTGGATGATGCGGAGTACATGCGCGAGATGCTCGTAGAGATCATCGAGACGTATGATGCACCTGATACTTATGAGATCGTGGGGGTGGCTGCCGATGGGGAGGAAGCCATCTCGAAATATCGCGAACTCTTGGACTCCGGGCGGCGCCCTGATGTTGTAACCCTTGATATCGTGATGCCGAACATGGATGGAGTTGTTGTGATAAGCGAACTTAAGAGATGCGACCCTGATGCAAAGATCATCGCAATCTCAGCGCTTGGATCGCCTGACACCATCGATCGGGTGATGCAGGCAGGAGCGAAGGATTACATCATCAAACCGTTCTCTGTGGAGAATCTGATGGATGCGATCCGACAGATCTGCACGCCCGACGAAAATGCAGGAGACGCGAAGAGGACGCCAGTTTCGGTTTCCACCGAGGAAAACGTGATTTCCGGAACAATCTCCTCAAACAATGGCGGTCAGGTGGCCATAGCGGTGGAAAATGCCACTATCGATGCAATATCGAATTATCAGGTTGGTGAGCAGGTAAAGATCCACATCGATCCGGCAAACATCGAGTTGCAGAAACATCCAGATGCCACAAAGAACCATCTGGAAGGGACGGTTACAGAGATTATCCGAACAAGTCCGGTCTCGCAGGTGAAGCTGGACTGCGGATTCATACTCTCAGCCAATATTCCGTCAAAAACGCTCGAAGGTATGCATCTTTCAGCCGGTGATCTGGTCTATGCCACATTTGGTCCGCTCGCTGCTCAGATCAAACGATAGTATCTCCGATCCGTTCCAGTGCATCGTGTATCCGTTTGCTGGATGCTGCATACGATATGCGGATAAAATCAGCACCCATAGGTCCGAACGCTGATCCGGGTGTGACAGCGATATAGGCTTTTCTCAGTAGCTTTTCTACGATAACATCGCCACCTCCGTACTCTGATACATTCAGAAACACATAAAAAGCTCCA
>DTYY01000128.1 GCA_012961645.1 Methanosarcinales archaeon
ATGAGGCGGTTTCGGAGAAAATACCAGATATTAACGATGGTAGAGAAGATTCCGCTCCATCTGAACCTTTTTGACATCGTGTACCTCGATGGTGCTGCTCTGATCGATGAGGCGCTCCATGTCCGCAGAGAACGGCTGGAGGCGGTGGTACGCCCGCACGACCGCCTCATGGCGGCAGAACAGGTCGTAACAGACGATCCTGATGTTGTACATGCCGCCTATCAGGCTGCTCTGGACGCGGGGCACGAGGGGATCATGATCAAGAACCCGGATTCTGTGTATTCTCCTGGAAAACGCGGCAAGAACTGGCTGAAGATCAAGCCGATCATGGAGACGCTCGATCTCGTCGTTGTCGGTGCACACTGGGGCGAAGGAAGGCGGGCGAACCTGATCGGCTCGTATCTGCTTGCATGCTATGATCCTGACACCTCAGAGTTCCTTGAGATCGGCAGGGTCGGCACAGGCATCACAGACGAGCAGCTATCCGAACTGACCGAACTCTTTTCGCAGTACATCATCTCAGAGGAGGGAGGAGCAATTGAGCTTAAGCCTGCTGTCGTCTTTGAGATCGCGTATGAAGAGATCCAGAAGAGCCCGCATTATGCGTCCGGGTATGCGCTCCGGTTCCCGCGGCTCGTTCGGGTCAGGTTCGATAAGACGCCAGAGGATGCGGATAGCATCGAGCGGGTGGGGATGCTGGCTGGGGGGTGAGAGATCGGGTAAATTCAGGTGTCGTGACGGTACTGGCTTAAAAGGAGAGTCGTTAAACATTCAAGGCTTTACCCTGTCAGTGATCACGACGATTGAGTCAAATATGCGCATGTCCTCTACATCATGGAGTCCTGGGAGGTGATGGCAGAGCGATTGCGATGGGTTGATCTTGCCGCTTCCTTGCAACTGTGCTGGATTTGGGATAGTGCTGCCCGGAACCGCTTGATCTGGCGTCTGGTATCAAGCAACCAGAGTCCTTCAGACCCCCGCCGCAGGACGTCCAGCGTCCCCTCGTGCTCTGATCTCGTTTACCAATCGCCTGAAAAATCGTTCTTTCACCTCTGTGGGCGAAGTGCTGTGTTTTTGAGTTTCTCCCACACCCCCGGGGCTTTGGGTGGTGTAGATGAGGTCATAAGAGCATCTCATGGTCGATGGCAGAGTGCGCGATTGTAGTCATCAGAGCGCCGTTTGATGTAGTTTGACTCTTTGGTGGTGTAGGGGGTTTGGGGTTCATGGACAGTCCGGTCTGATGCACTTCTGGATGTGCTGATCAGTGCTTCTTCGATGGCATTCTCAAAGTCTCTTTCAGATGTGTCGATCTGGCATTCGGGGCGGTTTTCCGGGTGTGCGGGGTGTGCCGGAGGGTTCGTCTGATTGTGTGTGATGGTAGCGGTTCTGGTGGTCTCGGACGGGGCAGGGGGGTTCTTGCTGCTGGTGGCATCTGTGCAGCGTTTGCGCGGAGAGGGTGGCAGATGGGTTACCTCTTTATACGAGGAGGTGGACGTGGTGGGTGGCGGATGCAGGTGCGGACGTGATTGTGACTCTGGTGATTGTGGGCGCAGGGTGGCAACGTGTGCGTCCGGTGCGAGCGCGGGGTGAATTATAGGACAAAAAGCTTATGTAAATACAGATGTATACATCTGTAACATGATCGTTTCGGACGCTTCGACACTCATACTTCTTGCAAGGGTGAGCATTTTAAGAAAATTTCTCTCTGCTTTCGGAAAAATCGTCGTCCCGGAAGAAGTGGCAAAGGAAATGACCGTAGCGCACAGCCTGGATGCAAGAATGCTGGAAAGGGAGATACAAGAGAAGACTATCATCATGGAAAAGATAAGGTCGAGCACAGACGAAGTAACAAGACAGTTCAGACTGGACAAGGGAGAAGCGGAGGCGTACGTTCTTTATAACGAACTGCAGGCGAGGGTGATATTAACGGATGATGGGGAACTGATCAAGCTGTGCAAGCTCTTTGAGATCCCATTCGTCAATGCTCTGGCAATCGTCGTGCGGATGTTTGATCGCGGATGGCTCACCAGAGAAGAGACATGCGAGTACCTGCGAAAACTGAATGATTACGGCAGATATTCCGGAAAGGTTTACAATGTATTCAAGGAGGAGGCGAAATGTCCATGACAATCTCGGTCAGATACGAACCAAAACAGGATCTTGACTTCATCACAGGGGTTCTGGGACTTACCATGTCAGAAACCCTGCGGAGTCTGATAGACGAAGGCAGGAAGATGAAAGCCCTGCAACTGTACAGACAGGGGAAGGTCAGTCTCGGACTGGGCGCGAAAGTAGCGAAACTCACGTTGTCGGAGTTTCTTGATCTTCTCAAGGAGCATAACGTGAAGCTCAATATCGATGTCGAGGATGCTGAAAGAGCACTTGCGTATTCGAGAGAGAATCTGTGAGCCGGGAGTTGGCAGGGCGACGGGATGAGCCGATCTGGGGGGTGGTTGGTATTGTCAGGCGTTGCCACAGTCATTGACGCAGAATATCAACGATTCGCTCGAATACTTCGTTGATTTTCTTCTGTTTGAGGCTGCCAGCTCGATACAATATGATGCTGCTATCTGCTGTAAAAATACGATTTGGTCTGATATGACTCCGTTGTTTAAGGGTTCCAGCCATAAAATCATCTTCATCAATTAAAATGGCGTACTTATCTTTGACCCATTGACTGGTTATCTGACATAAAACCAAGTCGTCTCCTTCCAATGCAGCGATAACTAAAGCAGGTCGCCTTTTCGCCTGAGTTAGATCGGAGAACGGAAAAGGAACGATTATGATGTCCCCTTTTACAAATCTCGCCAAGCGTAATCCTCCTCAGGTCTCAGCCAATCTCTCTTGAGGGATGATTCACTCGCAATCATCGTTTCCAGTTTTTCCGTCTTAGCTTTTGTCTTTAGAAAACGAATAAAGTCTAATATTTCTTCGAGAAGTGATTCCGGAACTTGCTCGATCTCATTTACAATCAATTCGACTTTGGTCACATCGGTCATATCTTTACCTCACAGGATTATACGCCATAAGTCGGTTATATAATTTATGTTCAACAATTTCTGATAACTACGACTGGGTTTTGTGGAGGGTTTGCGAACCCGGGCTATTTCGGGTGAAGAGCGGGGCAGGGGCATATACGCCGTAGATCATGCGAGGGCGGCGCGGGTGAGACCGATTCCGCCGGGATGAGCGAGATGGGCGTGTTCACTGGCTATGCAGAGAGATATCTGGTCCGGGGATTGTCGGCCGTGATCGTTCGTTCAGGGATCTGGCTGTTTGTGTCGGTCTGACATTTGGGGCGGTTTCCCGGCTGTGTGGGATGTGCCGGATGGGTTCGCCTGATTTTGTGTGATGGTGGGTGATGAGCTGTATCGGAGGCTTTATGATCACAAGAATAATAGGTACAAAACGTAAATGGAGGGACGTAATATGATGGAAGTAACCTTTTACAACAGGGAGCAGGAAACAAAAGAGATAATAGATACACTGCGTATGAAACCGCGACTGATCACCTTTATTTACGGACCGATAAACTCTGGGAAGACCGAACTGATCACTCATCTGATCGAAGAACTACCAGAGAATTACGTTGTTTTCTACGTAAATCTCAGGGGAAAGTTCATATCGAGTTATGATGACTTCGTCCGGGCTCTGTTCAAGTTAGATCGGGAGAAAAAGGAGTATAAGGAGATATTAAAGACAATATCAGAAGTATCGTTAAAAAGTTTGAAATTCGCTGGAATACCAATAACTGAAGGTGTTCTGGACTTATTTTTTAGAGAAAAGACTTATGAAGATGTTTTTGAGTTTTTAGAAGATTATTTCACCGAAATTGCAGAGAATAAGGTGCCTGTGTTGATCGTGGATGAACTGCAAAAGATTGGTGATGTCAAGATTAATACG
>DTYY01000129.1 GCA_012961645.1 Methanosarcinales archaeon
AGTGAATTGAGTTTCATTGGTATAGATGAGGTGATAAAAATGGCAAAGAGACAGGTATGTTTTACCATCGAGGAAGAAGTAGTGAAGAAAATGGAGGAAATCAGGGAAAATACGGGTGTGCCAGTGAGTAAACAGATTGAATTGGCTCTAAAAGGATACAAAATTGAAAAAGTAGAAGAAAAATAATCCCTGGTGCCCTTTAATGACATACACTGAATTGAGTTTAGGCATTGTTATCGGCATTTTTCTATCGTTAGTGGTGGATGTCGCCAGGGAGATTATAGTGAGAGAATACAACACTATAAAGGATAATTCATTGAGAATAAGGAGTGTCAGAGAAGATTTAAAAGCCTACATCAAGTCTCTGTGTGTGATCTGGGAAAATTACAAAATTTCAGAGAGCATGCACAGAGAATTTCGAAGAGACATGGAACATCAGGTCCGGGAGATAATTGATTTCTGTACCGCTTCTGCGAAGGACCTGGACGGTGCTCTGGTGGAGGAACTCCGAAAAGTTTGCTCGAAGTTTATAGCGCTCATCGAAACCACGTCTGAGATCGACGATGGCGCATGGTTTGAGGAGGTGAAAGGAGATGGAGATGAACTCTGTGAGGAATTCGAGAGGATCGTTAAGGAAAAATTCTGATACAACGGAGGCGTAACCCATGTGGAAAAGATCAATTTTCCGAAGAGAACGGAGATCAGAAACAGAGAACGCCCCGAGCGAATGGTGAATAACAATGAATCAATCAAACATATCAAACGCATTAAAGGATGCAGGTCTTGAGATACTCACATGCCTGCAATGCGGCACGTGCAGCGGAAGCTGCCCATCAGGTCGCTACACAGGTATGGTTACGCGAAAGATCATCAGAAAGGCACGTGTCGGAGAGGACATACTCCGCGACCCCGACCTCTGGATGTGCACCACCTGTTATACATGTCAGGAGCGCTGTCCGCGGGAGATTAAGATCGCTGATGCGATTCTTACGATCCGGACGATCGCTGTCCATGAGGGCATCATGCTTCCGGCGCACAGAAGAGTCAGCGAGCTGGTGATTGAGCATGGTCATGCCGTGCCGATCAACGACGCGGTAAAGGAGAAACGAAAGAAACTCGGAATGGAGACTCTCCCAGAGACTGTTCACAAATACCCTGAAGCGCTCGCAGATGTTCAGACGCTCCTCAAGTCATGCGGATTTGACAAACTCGCAGGTTCAGAGATTTAGGGGTTTATCATCATGAAAAAATTATCACTCTTTCTGGGTTGTATTACCCCAAACCGGTATCCTGGAATCGAGAAGGCTACCAAACTCTGCCTTGAACGGTTGGAGATTGACTGCTCGGACCTGCCCGGCGCATCGTGCTGTCCGGCACCGGGTGTGTTTCGGTCGTTTGATAAAGCGACGTGGCTTGCACTTGCAAGCAGAAACATCGTGCTCTCAGAAGAGATGGAGCGTGATCTTCTCACGATCTGCAACGGATGCTATGGATCACTCGTGGATGCCAACAACGAGCTTAAAAACGATCCGGCACTCAAAAAAAGCACAAACGCACATCTCGAGAAGATCGGTAAGAAATTTAAAGGAACGGTGGATGTCAGGCACATCGTTGAACTGCTCTATGACGAACCGGGACCAGAAAGGATAAAGGAGGCGGTCGTAAAGCCCCTGGATCTGAGGGTCGCTCTGCACTACGGATGCCACCTTGTGAAACCGTCAAAGGAGCGAGAGCTAGGAAGCGCTGAAGACCCGACGTTCTTTGATGAACTCGTAGAGGCGACGGGTGCAGAGAGCGTCGATTATCCTGACAAGATGGCGTGTTGCGGAGCAGGAGGCGGGGTCAGGTCTGCGCTTCTTGATAAGTCGCTTGAGATTCTCGAGCACAAGCTCTCACGGATCAGGGACGCAGATGTTGACTGCATCGTGAATGCATGCCCGTTCTGCCATCTGCAGTTTGATGGCGGACAGGCAGAGATCAGGGAGAAACACGGTGTTCTGTACGATATTCCGGTTCTGCATTATTCCCAGCTTCTTGGACTTGCGTTTGGTTTTTCTCCAGAAGAACTCGGTATAGACCTGAATCTTGTAACGAATCAGGATTTTCTTGAGAAACTTAAAAAGCTTGCAGAAGGGTGAAAGGCAGGTGTAAAAACATGAGCGGCGAAAAGATTGGTGTTTATCTATGCAGGTGCGGTGGCAACATTGGAGATGTCGTCGATGTCGGAAGAATAGCAGACGAGGTTTCGGGAATGGACGGCGTGGCGCATGCATCTGTCCAGGACTACCTCTGCAGCAGTGCAGGACAGGGTCAGATCGAGAGCGATATTGTGGCAGGAACAATCGACCGAGTGGTGATCGGTTCGTGTTCCCCAAAGCTCCATCTCGAGACGTTCCGTGCGATGGCAGAGAAAGCGGGCATCAACCCGATGCTCCTTGAGATCACAAACATCCGCGAACAGTGTTCATGGGTGCATGATGACAACGAGGAGGCTACAAGAAAAGCGATGGGTCTTGTCAGGGGCGCGGTCTCCCGGATGCAGAACCTTGAGTCGCTGCAGCCGATCACAAAGGATCTGAAAGACCGTGTGCTCGTTGTTGGCGCCGGAATCGCCGGAATCACAGCAGCGCTTGAGATGGCTGATGATCGCGAGGTTATTTTAATTGAGAAGAGCCCATACATCGGCGGGCAGATGATCGGTCTCTCAAAGACGTTTCCCACGCTTGACTGTTCACAGTGCATCCTCACCCCGAAGATGGTTTCGGTCTTCAACCACCCGAATATCACGCTTTACACCCAGACAGAGGTCGCATCGGTTGATGGAACTGTTGGCGATTACAGGGTAACTCTGCATCGCATGCCGCGGTATGTGGACGCCATCGCATGCACATCATGCGGCAGGTGTGCCGAGAAGTGTCCGAAAGGCGCGATCATGCTCCCGTTTGCGCAGGCGATCCCGCAGGCATACATAATCGATATGGAGAAATGCATCGAATGCGGCGCATGCGAGAAGGTCTGTTCTGCAGGTGCAGTTAAACTTGACGATATCGAGGGAGAGATACAGGTAGATTGCGGCGCGATAACGATTGCTACAGGATTTGACCCGATCGACCCGTCAATAATTGAGGAATACCACTACAGAGAACACCCGGATATCATAACAGCAATCGAGTTTGAGGAGATGCTCTCTGCCAAGAGCAAGACCGGCATGCGACTCCAGAAGTCGGATGGAACGTTTCCAGAGAAGGTTGCCTTTGTGCTCTGTGTTGGATCCCGCGACTTTAACCGCGGAAACAAGCACTGCTCCAAGGTCTGCTGCCTCTACTCACAGAAGCAGGCACAGCTTGTCTTAAAGATGAATCCTGACGCTGATGTGACGGTCTTCTACATCGATATGCGAGCGGCAGGGAGACGGATGGAGGAGTTTTATCACCACGCACAGGAACTCGGGGTGAACTTTGTCCGCGGGCGTGTGGCTGAGGTAAATCCGCTCGGCGATAAATTACAGGTTCGATACGAGGACACGTTCCTTGGCGAGATCGGAAAAGCCGATTTCGATATGGTCGTGCTCTGCCCGTCGCTCATTCCATCGGAAGGGTCAAGAGAGCTTGCCGATATGCTGGGAGTTCCCGTCGGAAGCGACGGGTTTGTTGAAGAGAAACACGTCAAGATCGATCCGGTGAACACGCTCAACCAGGGCGTCTTTGTGGCAGGATGCGCAGTTGGACCAAAAGACATCCATGATTCGGTAACAGAAGCAATCGGTGCGGCTCACAAGATTCACAGGTTCCTTGGGAAAGGAATGATCTCGATATCGCCTGAGAAGCCTGTGATCTCGGATGCGTGTGATGGCTGCGGTGTATGTGTTACGGAGTGTCCTTATGATGCACTTGCGATGGTGGACGAAGGTGGAAAGCCCATTCTTGATCCATTATCATGTAATGCATGCGGCATCTGTGCGGCAGTCTGCCCGAGAGAAGCGGTTGAGATTGCGAATTATACACGCGGAGAGTTGAAGGCACAGGCAGAAGGGATTCTTGCAGCCGGTATGGGTGTTATTGTGTACATTGACCCGGCTGCGTATGCTGCGGCTGATCTTGCAGGGGTTAACAGGACGCAGTATTCGCCTTTGATCAGGTTCATTCAGGTGCCCTCGATTCATCTGCTTGATGCAGGCATCGTGGGTCATGCTTTTGAGTCAGGTGCTGGCGGTGTGATGCTGATTGAGGGTACGACCGATGAGGCGCTCACTTCGAGGTCAAAGGATCTGTACAGCCGGCTCAAGAAGGAGACGAAGGCATTTAAGTTGCCGATTCGGTATTCGCATATCGAGACAGCACAATACGAGAAGCTGATGAATCTCTTAAATGTATTCTCAGAGCAGGTGGCAGCAAAGGCTGCGAGGGGCGCGAAGAAAAGGAATGAGAGGTGAAGGGGCGTGGGTGGGGTGGTAGGGTGCAAACGTTATTCCGAGTAGCCCCTGCCCCTCTTGAAAACCTCGATTACATATACAGTGTCACCTTCGATCAGGTAGATTATGCGGTAGTCTCCCACTCTTAGCCTGTGTTTCTGTGGTTTAGTCTTCTTCAGAGGTTTTATATCTGCCCCTTCTCTTGGTCGATTCGGGTTTATTTCCAGTTCTTTCATCGCATTTTTGATTTTTTCTTGTAATTTATCCTGTAAGGAGTAAAATTGCTTCTGGAAAGTTCGAGAAACGATTACAGTGTACATCACAATTTATCCAGCGGAATAAACTCATCTTCTGCAAGTATCCTGTTCCATCGATCATCTAACTTCTTCCACCCCGCATTTTCGATGAGCTTTCTAATAATATGGTCATAACTC
>DTYY01000130.1 GCA_012961645.1 Methanosarcinales archaeon
CTCACGTCCTGAAAAATGGTTGCCTGGTTCATACCGACTTTTTCTTTTATTACTGGCAGAAAACTTTCGTTTATTTCGTAGCCAATAGAATTCCTATCGAGGTTTCTGGCTGCAATAGTTGTTGTTCCGCTACCAAGAAATGGGTCAAGAACGGTATCCCCGACAAAGCTAAACATCTTGATAAGCCGTGCTGGCAACTCGCAAGGGTACATTGCAAGATGTTTATCCTGTTTTTCACCGGGAAAATTCCAGTGTCCAGTAAAATAGCGATTCCATTCTTCTTTAGTCAATTTTGATTGCTCTTTAATATCTTTAGATACTTTTGGTGCATTCCCATACTTCTTAAAGATCAGGATGAATTCATAATCGATCTTCAGTATCCCGTTTCTGGGAAATGGGAAAGATCCCATCACTGTAGCTCCGCCCGTGGTATGGGTTGTTGTCACCTTCTGCCAGATGATAGCGCCCATATAATCAAAACCTGTACTCTCACAGAACTTGATTATCTCTGTTCGTATTGGTATGACTTTATATCTCCCGTAATATACAGAGCGGGCAAACTGGTCACCGATGTTGACACACAGGCGGCAGCCTTTATGTAAAATTCTGTGACATTCATTCCAGACTATGTTGAGATTGTTGATGTATTCTTCGTAGGAATCGTTGTAACCGATCTGCATCTCATCTCCATAGTCCTTCAACTGCCAGTAAGGAGGGGATGTGATGATGAGGTGGACTGATTCATCAGGAACCTCTCCCATCTGCCTTGAATCGCCGATTATTATCTTGTGATGTGTCGCCATATTACACACTTAACAGAGCCAAATTACTTAAGTACACTGCTTCGCCTGATAAACAAAATAACTTTGACAATCGCTCCTAATACGCATACAAATCCCCGTACGGTCTGCTCGACACAGGAAGCAGCTTAACGAATGGCTCGCTCATGACCTCTTCCAGATCAAAACCGAAGTGCCCGCAGAACTCGGCAAGATACTTCTTCAGCAGCTTCATATCCTTCGCATCCGGTTCAAGCACACTTACTTCCGCACCGATTCTGGATTCATCCACCCCACCCCTGAGGTAGATCACGCCGCCGTGCATACCTGTCCCGAGGTAATCGCCGGCAATCGGCGTCCCCTCATCCCGGTTCAACCCGAGCAGAACGAGAATCCCACCAGCCATATATTCGCCGCAGAAGTCGCCTGCAATGCCGCCTGCGATGATCACTGGAACCTGTTTCTTATACTCCTTTGCATGAATCCCGGTCCTGTACCCGACATTGCCCTTGATGTAGAGTTTTCCGCCGCGCATGCCGTAGCCCAGTACGTCTCCTGCACTTCCGTGTACGATGACCTCGCCTGCGTTCATGGTATTTGCGACCCCATCCTGTGCATTGGCATTGACGATGATGGTCGGTCCGTTCATGAACATCGCAAGATCGTTTCCAGGAACACCATTCACGGTGATCTTGATCTTCTTCTCGATACCTCCACCTATGTAGCGCTGCCCGTTCGCATTATCAAGAATAAACTCGGTCTCGCCATCGTTTGCGAAGTCGCGTATCATCTTGTTCTGTTTTCGGTAATACAATCCCTTACAGTCGATTCTCATCACCATCTCTCTTCACCCCGTCTATTGCCCAACTCCTGCTGGTTTTACTCCGAGCAGTTCCAGTGTCTGGGAATCAAGACCCACACCGCGCAGTCGTTCACGGCTGCCGCGCAGCGATTCTATGGAGTTTACCCCGAGTGAGCCAAGTATCTCCTTTAGTTCAAGGCTCCATGCCGCAAGGAGGTTTGTGAGCCGGTCTGCACCTATCTGCGGATTCAGCCTGCGTACAAGTTCAGGCTTCTGGGTGGCGATTCCCCATGCGCAGTTTCCTGTGTAGCACTTCTGGCAGATCCGGCAGCCGAGCGCCACAAGAGCAGCCGTCCCGATGACAGCCGCATCCGCACCAAGAGCAATCGCCTTTGCCACATCACCGCTGCTTCTGATGCCTCCGGCGCAGAGAATCGAGGCATTGTTCCTTATACCTTCCTCTCGCAGGCGCTCGTCAACCGCAGCAAGCGCCAGTTCGATCGGTATTCCCACGTTGTCCCTGATCACCATCGGTGTCGCCCCGGTTCCGCCGCGGAACCCATCGATCGTGACAACATCAGCCCCTGCACGTACAATCCCGCTTGCAATCGCTGCCACGTTGTGGACTGCTGATATCTTGACAGATACGGGCTTTTCGTAATCGGTGGCTTCCTTGATCGCGAAGATGAGTTGTGAGAGGTCTTCGATCGAGTAGATGTCATGATGCGGTGCAGGAGAGAGCGCATCTGTTCCGACAGGAATCATCCTCGTCTTTGATATATCCTCTCCCACCTTTTCGCCCGGGAGGTGTCCGCCGATACCTGGCTTTGCGCCCTGCCCGATCTTGATCTCGACCATTGCACTCGTGTTTAAGTATTCGCTGTGCACACCAAACCTGCCCGATGCGACCTGAACGATGATATTTCCTGAGTATGGGTACAGTTCCCTGTGAAGTCCGCCTTCGCCGGTGTTCATGAGCGTGCCTGATCTGCTGGCAGCCATTGCAAGTGACCTGTGCACGTTCAGACTTACCGCACCATACGACATAGCCCCGAAGACGACCGGCACATCCAGTCTGACCTGAGGCTCTATCTCGGTTACAAGGTCTATCTCGCCAGCCTCATCCATCGAAAACTCAAGGCGCTCTGGTTTTCGCCCGAGAAACGTCCTGAGTTCCATTGGCTCACGAAGCGGGTCAATGGAAGGATTGGTGACCTGACACGCATCTATAAGCAGGTGATCCCAGAGAATCGGGTATTCTCTCGGGTTTCCCATCCCTGTGAGGAGCATTCCACCGGTCTCTGCCTGTTTTAAGATGTTCTTCCTGATCTCAGGCGACCAGTTCTCATTCTCCTTGTAAGCCAGTTCGTTCTTGCTGACCGTTATCGCATATTCGGGACAGTATGTCACACACCGCTGGCATGCCACGCATCTTCGATGTTCAGGAACCACCCGATCTTTAAACGTCATGCATCCGAAGCTGCAGTTCATGACACACCTTCTGCACCGCCTGCATCTGTCGTAGTCGACCTTCACGATGAACTCGGGCGGCAGCTCAGAATTCATCTTACTCCACCCCCTCCTCCAAAACACCCACAACCGGTGTTCCTGCCCTCGGACTCCATACCAGATCGAGATCAGGCGCAATCTCTCTGATGCCTGATTCCTCTGATGCCATGTAGAGCATGTCATCCTTCTTGGCGCAGGTCATGGGTCGCAGTTTGATACGGTCATTGAACCCGACCATGCCGCGGCTGTGCCCGAGAATGATGCTGAACGGACCGTTTAAGAGTGCACCGCCATAGACCTGCCTTATGGCAGTTGCAATCCTTCGCTCACGCTCTGGCATCCTGTCGATATCCTTCCAGAAGGGCGATGCAAGCGCTTTTGCAGCCAGTTCGATCGGCATCTTGTGCCGTCGTACGAGCAGGTCAAAGAGGTAGGCCACAACCTCTGTATCGGTCCTAAGTTCCAGCCTGTACCCGAACGGCTCAAGGTACCGCTTATTGATCCCGTAGGATGATATCTCGCCGTTGTGAACGATCGACCAGTCAAGAAGGCAGAATGGGTGCGCTCCGCCCCACCATCCCGGCGTGTTCGTCGGGAAACGCCCGTGCGCAGTCCAGATGTATGCTTTATACTCGCCCAGCTTATAGAATACTCCAAGGTCCTCAGGGTACCCAACACCCTTAAACGCCCCCATATTCTTACCCGACGACGCAACAAAAGCTCCGTCTACCTTCGAGTTGATCTCCATCACCTCTTCAACAACATACTCGCGTTCTGAGACAAACCTCATCCTCTCTTCGGGCACATCCATAAAATAGCGCCATAGGATCGGGGGATCTATGATCGGCTGCCCTCCAAAATCTCCGTGCCTTCCTGAGGTCTCTTCCTCAAAGACACCACCGGGACGTGTCGGCATCTCCTCATCAAAGACGATCTCGAATCTATCCTTAAAATGCTCCTCACACCGCTCTTTTGCATCCATATCGTCAAACATCATGTGAAAAGCATACTGGTCAGAGTGCCACGGGTATATCCCGTACGCAGCAAAACCGCCTCCAAGACCGTTTCCACGGTCATGCATCAGAGCAATTGACCTGATAATCGCGTTTCCATCCAGCCGCTTTCCCGATTCGCTCATCATACCGGAGATGGAACATCCGGACGGAATGTAACAGTTACGTCTCATTTTATTCAACCTGCCTCTTTATCTTCTTTATTTTCGTTATCTCGTTCTCTTATGATCTCAATCAAACCTCTCAGCTCGTCTGCACCGCTCTTCTGGGGCTCTGGCAGTTTCAGTTTCTTACGCATCGCTGTGGGCTCACCCAGCTTTCCGGTGTCCAGAAAGAGTGCAAGCCCGCCCCGGAATCCCTCCGGAGCCACGCCGCGCTCGCTTGCAAGGCTCTTCAGACGGTCAAAGACCTTGAGCATACCAAACTTCTGCGGACAGAGTTCATAGCAGGTGTAGCAGTTTGTGCAGTACCAGATATCAGGAGAACTTACGATCTCATCCAGCCCGCCGTGCAG
>DTYY01000131.1 GCA_012961645.1 Methanosarcinales archaeon
AGAATACTGAGGAATGTCTATCATGAAAACCGTAGTACTTGCATATTCGGGCGGTCTGGACACATCTGTCTGCATCCCGCTCCTCAAAGAGCGTTACGATTACGATCGTGTGATCACAGTCGTTGCCGACGTCGGGCAGCCCGCATCCGAGATCGATGACGCAACAAAGCGCGCGGAAACACTCGCTGATGAGCATTACACTCTCGATCTGAAGAACGAGTTCGTAGATGACTACCTGTTCCCCTCGATCAGGGCAAACGGGCTTTACGAGGGTTATGTACTCGGGACAGCGCTTGCCCGCCCGCTGATCGCAAAGAAGATCGTCGAGGTTGCCAAGTCAGAGAAGGCTGATGCTCTGGCGCACGGCTGCACAGGAAAGGGTAACGATCAGCTTCGTTTCGAGGTGGTGTTCAGAGCGACCGATCTCGATGTTGTTGCGCCGATGCGCGACATGAATCTGACGAGGGAATGGGAGATCGATTACGCGTCAGGTCGCGGGATACCTGTGACGGTTAGCAGGGAGAATATCTGGAGCGTGGATGAAAACCTCTGGAGCAGGAGCATCGAGGGCGGCGAACTGGAGAATCCGTATTTTATTCCTCCTGAAGAGATATACGAATGGACAAGATCACCGGAAGATGCGCCGCCGGATCCGGAGATCATCGAATTGACATTTTTAAATGGCGTTCCTGTATCACTGAATGGTACTACGATGGATGGTGTATCGCTGATCGCAGAGCTCAACAGAATAGGGGGTGCGCACGGAATCGGGCGGTCAGACAATATCGAGGATCGGGTGCTCGGATTAAAAGCGCGGGAGATCTATGAGCATCCTGCGGCGACGATACTCCTTTCTGCGCACCGCGATCTTGAGTCGCTCGTCCTGACAAGGGATGAACTCAGGTTCAAGGCGATGGTGGATGCTGCGTGGGCTGAGCTTGCATACATGGGTCTTGTGGACGATCCGCTGTACACAGATCTCTCTGCATTCATAGGTGAAACCCAGAAACGGGTCGCAGGAGACGTGAAATTGCGATTGTACAGGGGTTCTGCGAGAGTGGTTGCAAGAAGATCCGATTTTGCGCTCTATTCAGAGGAACTGGTCTCTTTCGGTGAGTCTTCAATCGATCAGAAAGATTCTGAAGGGTTTTCGAAGTATCATGGATTTCAGGCACGTCTGGTGCGGAAAAAAATGAAATAACCATGGCTGTAAATATTAAGAAGTCGATCATCACTTATTCAACCATCGTCATCTGTCTAATCGCCATATACAGCTCTCTTTTCCTATTTTTGATGTTTAGAGAGGGTCAGCACATACCAGAGCAGATGGAGAATTTAAACCCGGTAACCGCAATTTACTGGGTAATTGCAACCATGACAACTGTAGGATATGGAGACGTCTATTTTGTAGAGGAAACCGGGAGGTTATTCTCGGTTGTGGTCGCCATTTCCGGGGTCATTCTCTTATTCGCAATGCTTTTCCCGCTGATCATCACACCGTGGATTGAGTCGCGGGTGAAAGCCGCGCTTCCGATGCACGTGCCACCAGCGTTGTCAGACCACCTGATCATCTGTGGATATAGTCTGCTTGTAGAGAGTTTGATCGAGGAACTGGAGCACCAGAGGATTCCTTTTGTAGTGGTGGAGGACGAAAGCAGCGTTGTCAGAGACTTGCTGGAGCGGGGCATTCTCTGTATTTATGGAGACCCGTGCGACAGAAATACACTCGTTGGCGCGAATATACAGAAAGCAAGGGTTTTGATAGCTAATAAGAGCGACGAAATTGACGCAGACATTGTCTTAACTGCGAGAGATATCTGTGAAATAAAAACAATCACCATTCTCGAAGATTTATCAAAGAGGAAGTATCTGGAGTATGCAGGCGCAGACAGCGTGATCGCTCCGAAATCGATGCTCGGATCATTCATGGGTAGAAAGGCAGCCGACCCAACGGTCAGCCATCTGGTCGGCGCGACCAAATTTCTGGAAGATATCGAGATAATCGAATTTCCAATCTATCCGGAGAGCGAACTCAATGGAAAGAGCTTGAAAGAGTCTGAGATAAGGAAACGAACCGGTTGCAACATCATAGGGATGTGGGCGAGCGGTGAACTCTCGCTAAATCCGAAATCAACCGATAAGATAAGGTCCAATTCGATTCTGCTGGCAGTCGGGACGGAAGAACAACTGATATCTCTGAAAAAGTTGACCAGATGAGGAGACAGGCAGAGATGGAAACAAAACGTGGGCACGTGGTGGTTGTTGGATATGGTGACGTTGGTAAGAGTATCGTCACCGAACTTCTGAATGCCGGAGTTGAATTTATTGTTGTGGATAAAAATGAAGACGCCCTGGTGGGGCGAGGCTTTGACTACGTGGCAGGGGACGGCTCAAACGAAGAGGTTCTCATGAGAGCCGGAGTTGCGTATGCATCCACTGTCATAATAGCGCTTAACACCGACACCGACACGATCTTTGCAACACTCGTCGCAAGGACGCTTGCTCCGGACGCCATCATTCTGGCGAGGGCGAATGCGCCGGTATGCGGCAAGATCTACAAAGCCGGCGCTGATTATGTCGCATCGCTCTCCATCGTGGTGGGGCAGATGATTGCAAAACTGGCGATCTCTGAACAGAAGGAGGATGTAGTGATGCTCTATGAGGGCATAGCGATCGAGAAGTACCATGTTAAGAAAGGCTCACCGTTTGCCGAAAAGACCCTCGAAGAACTGGATCTGCGATCGAAGGTAGGTTGCACGGTTATAGCGATAGAGAAGGACGGAAAGACGATCATTGATCTGCACGGGAATACTGTTATAGGGGCTGATTCGATACTTGCTATCGTAGGGAGCAGGGAGCAGATACGGAAATTCGAAGAGTACGAACATAGACGACCGGAGAGCCCGGAAAGGATTATGATTGAGAAGATAGGAGAGTTATTCAGGTGAAATAATGGGGTACGAAACCATTGCAATGACCATAGAGTCACTCGCCGTGGTCATTATGACAGTTGCATTCTATTATGGATATTCTTTGATAAAGTCTATACCAAAAGAATTAAATTCATTAAATCTAATCGTCTTTGCGCTCTTCTTTATGATCCTGCGGAGGATTGCATCGCTCTGTTCGTTCAAGATGGACGAACTCGTGGTTCTCGCTTCGATCTTCTCCTTGATCATAGCGACGCTTGTGCTGCTCGGTTTCAGGCGGATGTACAGCAACGTCAGGGGGCGGTGATACGGGTGCCGTAAGCAGGAATCGGTACGTTGAGATCTGGAATCGGAATATTTACCTTCTTTGAGAACCGTTTGATCGTATCGAGCAATCCCTCCTTTCCCTTTCCTATCAGGCTGATTTCCAGCACCTCACTGATCTTTGAGACCGGCACGATCTCTACCATCTCGCGGTACTTATCTTCAATCATGACGTCGTCCTCATTCGCTTTCGGTATGATCACGGTCTTGATGCCTGCCTGCGCTGCAGCCTCGATCTTGTAGGTGACACCTCCGACAGGGAGCACATCACCCCTCACCGATAGCGAGCCGGTCATTGCGACTGACTGATCGATTGGGATCTCCTCGAACGCTGATATGACTGCGGTCGCTATGGATATCGATGCGCTGTCGCCTTCCACGCCCTCGTAAGTGCCGATGAACTGGACATGGATGTCCGTGTTTGAGGTATCTTTGCCTGTAACCTTCTTGATTAGTGCTGAAACGTTCTGAACGGCTTCTTTTGCAATATCCTTGAGCATTCCGGTTGCAATCAGCTTCCCCTCGTTCTTGGATAGTGCAGGGGTCACTTCTGCTATGATCGGTAGAACAATTCCCGAATCTCCACCCATTACAGCGAGTCCGTTCACCCTTCCGATCTCCGCACCCTTCTTGTGGTACATCTTGTAGTCCATGCGCTGCTCAAGATACTGGTCTGCAAGCTGCTGTTCAACCGACCTTGACATCTGCTTCGCGGTGAGTACATGGGTTGCGGTCACCACCGGCGCTCCTTCTGCATGTGCGATATCACCCGAAACCCTGACAAGACCGCCAAGATCACGTAGTTTCAGTGTGAGATGCCCTTTTCTCCCGGCCCGCCTCCTTGCCTCGCGCAAGATCTCACGAACGGCACTCTGATCGAAGTGAGGAATCTTTCCGTCCTTCTCGACCTCCTGAGCAACGAACCGGACGAGTTTCTGGCGGTTTTCCGGGATATCGTCCATCGAGTCACGCATATAGATCTCATAGCCATAGCCTTTGATCCGTGATCTGAGAGCAGGGTGCATACCCTCCACGGCATCCAGATTTCCTGCGGCGACCATGATAAAGTTGCACGGGACCGCCTGTGTCTTGACAAGAGCGCCAGAACTGCGTTCTGACTGCCCTGTGATCGCATACTCCTTCTCCTGTAGCGCCGTGAGCAGGCTCTGCTGAGACTCGGGGCGCAGGATATTGATCTCGTCGATGAAGAGCACCCCTTTGTGCGCCTTAGATCGGAAGAGC
>DTYY01000132.1 GCA_012961645.1 Methanosarcinales archaeon
CAGGTTCTGCCAAGTCCTCATAGAGCACCACCAGATTGACTCCGCAGACTGCAAACTTTGCATAATCCTTGCCGATATTCTTCACAACCGTTGTGTAATTGATCCTGCTTCCGTTTCCTTCTTCTATGTGATTTGTTACGTTGTAGCAGTACGTGCCGCTCGGATAGTTATTGGAACCATAGCCTTTCCGATCGGTGTATTGTCGGTCCACTGATAACTTGCGATCATTGAAGGTGACCTCCATCTCAGCAGCACTACCTTCGACCCCTTTCTTGCCCCATGTCCAGTAGATGTACAGACGTGCATTCCGGGCGATCGCATCATCAGGTAGCGTCAGATTACACTCGACCACATACTCGTCATCAGGACTCAGCGGGGGTTCTGAATAACTGCTGTTTCCGATTGTGTACACGATGCTGCCGTTGATGGTGCCATGCTCGAACGTCTCGATCGAGTCATCGCCATAGTATCCCATCTCCCCCTCCACATCAACGACAAGAACACCCTCGTTGTTCGTCTCGTCGGCCTCATCGATCACATCGTTGACATCCACTTTCGCAGAGAGTGTGTAATCGGTTATCTCATCGGGGTTCCAGATGAATGTCAGTGTTTCGTTCTCGCGTGCCCCGAGATCTGGTACACGAATCGATCCAAGCGAGATGATGCCATCGGATAACTCGACGTGAAACGCATCTCGGGCATCATAATCAGCCTGATTCCGGACGATCACCTCGATTATGTTATCCTCGTCTGCAAACACCCGGCTCGGCGTTTCGATCTCCGCGATCACCAGATCAGGCTTTCCATCCTCCTGCTGAGGCGGTCCTGCTGTTTCGCCCCCGAGCACGAGTACCGCAAGGAACGGGTGGACTGACGTCTCATCGCCCCTCTCAAATAGCAGGGTATTTCCTGACGCATCGAAATGGGAAGTGACGTCGAAGGTCTTGAGATCGAAACCGTAAGCAGAATCCCCCATACTGTCTGCCACATCATTGCCCCCTATCTGGTTGTCGTTCATGTAGAGGTGATCCTTCTCTCCGGGATCTCCGCACAGATACCCGACTGTTAAGCTTGCATTCGGATTTGTGGA
Source organism: Methanosarcinales archaeon (assembly GCA_012961645.1). GTDB lineage: Archaea > Halobacteriota > Methanosarcinia > Methanosarcinales > Methanogasteraceae > Methanogaster_D. The sequence goes on from DTYY01000132.1 coordinate 1,091, forward strand.
TGCTGCGGCAGAGAAGGAGGTGGTGCAGGAATCGTGCGGTGTCTTTTGGTTCAAATTCTCGTGTCCGTCGTTTAGCCAGTATTCAACCTCTGGCGCATCATCGTTTTCACTCTCATAGATTGCTGCAAGCGTGATCCCATAAACTCTACCATCGATGTCACCTGCAGTGGTAACCGATACGGTGTTGGCTCCAGCCAGAGCATGGGATGATACGTTATATGTTATGAGGTACACTCCAAAGCCGGTGCACATCACATTTGGATTTGTGTCTGCTTTGCCTTTGAGATCGATTGTTCCGAGTGTCTCTCCATTGATCGTGGTCTCGACACTTCCTGTGTAATCCGGGTTTCCGCCCCAGACCCCTACATAGAGGCGGGCATAGATCACAGTGCCAGGCACATCGAAGCTCTGGGTGTAAGGAGAATTCTCAAGTCCATGCCCGCCAGCCACGTACATTCCACCGGCAACAGTGCCATGCATAACAGAAGCAATCGGCGTACCATCGAAGTTGTATTCAGCCCCCGCGTACTGGACAGAGGCGAGCAGTAATATGCAGAATACTAAATATTTAAATTTTGTCATAATCCACACCAATCCGGATAATTTTTTTACATAATTTCATGTTCATGGCAGTCTCCTCACTACGATGGTCGATATGATGATCATAAGAATAGCAGGGAGGGATCCAAACCCGGGTGTCGATTCTGATGTCGATTCTGTTGACCCGGAAGAGGGCACCGGAGCCTTCTCTCTCTGTTCCACGACCAGTACGGCGCAGACAGGCTGCAGATATCCGTCAGCCCTCCGATCATAAGTCATGCTGTTGTATGGCTGGATGTAATCGGTGACATCCCGACAATCAAGATCAAAACAGAGATCCCTCCACACATAAACCCCATCCTCAATGCAGCCGCCATCTGCAGCATCCTCCGCGATCAGGTTGCCGTTGAATGAGAGCGTGTCGTTCACGCCCTCGTTTCCAGATAGGTACATCGTCCAGAGTGTGGCAGACTTGAGATCCCCGGAACTTCCGATCATCCTCTCGAAAGAGATGGTCTCAATGTCGTACTCTGTCCGGTAATTCAGATTTATGTTTCCCTCGCAGATCCAGTATTCCTTACGGGTCTCGGCGGAATCGCTGTAGACTGCAACGAGCGTGGTTCCCTTGACCCTGCCATTGATCTTGCCGCCTGTTGTGATCGTCACAGTGCTGTCATTGCCGCCGGTGGTATATTCTGTCACATCGTAATGTATCCAGTATTCGCCGTTTCCAGAGCAGTAGACATCCGGGTTTGTGTCGTTTAACCCTGCAAGAGATATCGTCTCCAGATCGTGCCCGTTGAATACCACCGAAACCCAGCCGGTCGCTTCCTTTGTGCCGCCTTTAACACCCACATAGAGATATGCGAAGAGAACCTCGGAAGGAACATCCTCAAAGACCTCCAAGTACGGCGGGGTGCCCACCCCATGCCCACCGGCGACATAGACGCCTCCTACGACAGTATCGTGCCTGATCGTCTCAAGGGTGAATCCGTCAGATGCGTATTGTGCAGATGCGATGGACAGGGAGGATAGTATGAGCAGTGCCGTCGATATGTACCTGATTTCGTTGAAACAGTGGTATCTATTTTTTCGAACGATATTGCAGTTCATGACACTCTTCTTATCACGATGATCGATACGGTAATCATGAGGATCGTAAGAAGTGATCCAAATCCAGGTGTCGATTCTGATGGCGGTTGATGCGATCCGTAAGAGACCACGAGAAACGCGTTGCTCGGAGCCATGAAGTCCCCCTCATCCCTGATCTGCACCGTGTTATCACGGGTCACCAGATGCTCTCTTACGTCGCGCTCATCGATTGCAAGATCAGGATATGGGTCGCCTGCATATACACCGCGATACGTCTCCTCATTGAATGTCAGGGTATTTTCGCCCTTATCTCCGGAAGCAACGACGGTTGTGAGGATCGCTCCTGCCACATCGTCCGCCACATCGCCCTGATGGACATCACCTTCGAAGACAAATTCTGTTGTTGCCTCTTCCGCTGTTATGCCGACCTCCTCACTTGCGTAGATGATATCACATCCTTCTTTGATCCAGTACCGTATCTCATCTCCGTCCGGATCGTTATAAAGAACCAGAAGCCCGATTCCGTTCATGCTGAACTTTTTAAAGTCGGTGGCTGCATTTTCAACAACTGCCGTGTGCGCTCCGCCTGACTCGATGTGACCTGTCACGTCGTAGCAGTATGTTCCGGCTGGATAATCGTAGGGAGCTATCCCTTTGCGGTCCGTGAATGTCTGATCAGGATCTATCTCTGTCCCGTCGAATGTTACCAGCATATCTGGATACGTGCCATCGCTCCCGATGTAACTCCATGTCCAGTATGTATACAGTCGTGCGAACTCAACTCTCGCCCCTTCAGGGAGGTCGATCGAAAGATTGACGGCGTATGTGGCGTTCGGGTGTAGCCTGCCAGAGTACCTGCTGTCCCCAATGGTGTAGATGAGGTCTCCTCTGATGGTTCCGTGTCGGTATGTGAGGAGCGGACTTTCGCCGGCGTAGCCCTCTCCTGCATGCTGCTCGCTCTGTTCGTGCCCGCCTGAGGCATCTTCTGCCGCAACGACAGGTATGAGGGACAATATAACCATTGCTATTATAATATGTCTCATAATATCATTCACCGATATGTAGTATTACTAATTTGTGTGTGGGCACGTGAACCCCGTGATATATAAACATTTCTCCACGCACCGGCATCTCCAGAAGAAATTGGCTATATATTTTTATTGAGAATTTACCTGTTCGGTACGCATATCAACAAGAAATTTAATAATCTGCCGCACAAGTTACCTATCAACACCTGAACAACCGAAAGGAGAAAACAATGCTTGAGATCGACGACGAAGCTATTGAACGAATGATTGCGCTGTCATCAAACGAGAACGCCACAGACCAGATGATCAGAGACGTCATCAAGTCGCTGAACATCAAGACCACGCTAACGATTGATGAGATGGTAACCGTCTTTAAGCTGTACCATCAGAACTGTAGCGACAGCGTGGTCGCAGTATCGCTTGGTGACCGGAAGAAGATGCGCAATGTTGAGCGGGCGCGGATTAAGCTCGGTCTATTTAGGTGGCGTGACTTTGAGATGCCCTTTGACATCAACGAATTCGTCCGTGCCATGGATACCGGTAAAACCGATGCCGAGATTGCGGAGATGTTCGGAGTGGGCAAGTCGACGGTGCGCACGTACAGGCAGTTGATCGACTGGCACGAGGCTTATGGTTCTCCAGATATCCCGGTGAATGCAGTACTTCCGAAACTACCGAGTTCCGAACAC